>JBILGJ010000355.1:0-3263 GCA_044351125.1 Micropepsaceae bacterium | reverse complement strand
GCGGGCGAGGCAGGCGCGCCAGCTGTCGCCTGTGATCTGCTCGCGCAGGAACGGCGAGACGTCGAAGGTCGCACAGGCGGCACCCGACAGGGCGAGGGCCGCCCCCAAACAGCAGCGGCGCACCAGGCCCCCCAGGCCTCGTGCGCCGCGCTTCACCCCCTCGATGAGCTTCCCGGTGCCGCCATTCGCTTGCCCTGTGAGCAGAGCTTCCCCCGCGAGCCGGACATCAGAAAAGCGAATTGAAGGTCTCATCATCCCCTGCCGCTTGCAAGCATTTGTGTCCGTTGCGCTCCACAATGCCGTGAACCTGTAGCATCCGGACAACAACGCGTCCTGAGCAATGGTTAAGAAAGGACAAATCTGGCCCGAAGTGAAACGCCTTAAAGCGACTTTTACTCCGGATGGGTCAGATTGAGCCACGACCAACAAACAAAAACAAAGGGTGGCTTTCATGGCTCACACGACACTGATCGTGGATGATGATCCGACGCAACGCCGACTGCTACAGGCGCAGGTGGAGAAATGCGGGATCCAGGTGCTGACCGCCGGGTCCGGCCAGGACGCACTCGACATTCTCAACGGTCCGAAGGGCGCGAATGTGAGCCTCGTGCTGCTCGACCTTGTGATGCCTGGCATGGATGGACTTGCGGTGCTTGCGAACCTCAGGCCGACGCACCCCGCCCTGCCGGTGATCGTGCTGACGGCGCAAGGCGGCGTCGATACGGCCGTCACTGCGATGCGGGCTGGCGCCGATGATTTCCTCGTGAAGCCGGCAAGCCCCGAGCGGATCCAGGTCTCGATCCAGAATGCGCTCAAGGTCAAGGCGCTCAACGGCGAGATCCAGAGGCTCAAGAAGGTTTCCGAAAACCGCTTGTCGCTTGGCGACCTGATTGCCGAGAGCCCGTCCATGCGCCAAGTGCTGCGCCTTGCGGACCGCGCGGCGCAGTCGCACATCCCCATCCTGATCGAGGGCGAAAGCGGCGTGGGCAAGGAGGTTCTTGCGCGTGCGATCCAGGGCGCCTCCGACCGCGCCGGCAAGCCTTTTGTCGCCGTCAATTGCGGCGCCATCCCCGACACGCTCATCGAAAGCATCCTGTTTGGCCATGAGAAGGGCGCCTTCACGGGCGCCGTCGACCGGCACATCGGAAAGTTCCAGGAGGCCAATGGCGGCACGCTGTTCCTCGACGAAATCGGGGAACTCAGGCTCGACATGCAGGTCAAGCTGCTGCGCGCGATCCAGGAAGGCGAAGTCGATCCGGTTGGCGCGAAGCGCCCCGTGAAGGTGGACATCCGCCTGATCTCGGCGACCAACCGCAATCTCCAGCAGCAGGTCGCCGAGGGCAAATTCCGCGAAGACCTGTTCTACCGGCTCAACGTGTTTCCGCTGCAACTGCCTTCGCTGCGCGAGCGGCGCGAGGACATCGACGGTCTTGTGGAACTCTTCATCCAGCGCTTCGCTGTCGAAGAGAACAAGAAGATCGTCGGCATAGACCGGGCGGCGCTGGACATGCTGAAGACCTATAACTGGCCCGGCAACATCCGCCAGCTCGAGAACACCGTGTTTCGCGCGGTCGTCCTGTGCGATGGAGAATGCCTGCGGTCGGGCGACTTCCCGCAGATCGCAAGCCAGATGGGTATTGCCATCGAGCCGTCGCGAGCAGATGTCGCTGGTACCCCGGGTGAAATCCATCCTGTGGGTCCGCAGCGCGCCTCTGCGGTGGTGGACGCGCTTGTGGCCTCGGGCGTCACGCTTACGGGGATCGACGGTCACCTGCGCAAGCTCGAGGAAATCGAGCATGAGCTGATCCGCTTCGCAATCGACAAGTACGAAGGGCATATGTCCGAGGTCGCGCGGCGGCTCGGAATCGGCCGATCGACGCTCTATCGCAAACTGCGCGAGATGGGGATCGACGACGACCAGGCAGGCGCTGCCTGAGTCACCCCATCAGGTGCTGGCGCTGTCAGCGCGCCATGCCGAGGGCTGACAGATACAGATCGAGGAGCGCGTCGCGCTCCTCGCGCTCGTGGGCTTCCATTTTCCGGATGCGGACCACCTGGCGCATGATCTTGGTGTCGAAGCCCTGCCCCTTGGCTTCCGCGTAGACCTCTTTCAGGTCGTTGCCCAGGGCTGCCTTTTCCTCCTCGAGGCGCTCGACGCGCTCGACAAGCGACTTCAGCTGATCCTTCGCGAAATTCGGCTTGGCCATGGCAGGAATCCCATTGCTGTTCTTGGTAATGCGGCTTCAGAGCGCGCGAACCCTAGTCAGCACGGGGGTCCCGATCAACGGGCCCTAGCCATGATTCTTGTGGGATAAACCGAAAGCCGCCTTTTGCGCCTCGGTTGCCTCGGCCTGATAGCGGGATTTCCACTCGGCATATGGCATTCCGTAGATGGTCTCGCGCGCCTCATCGCGCGTGAGTTGCATCCCTTGCTCGCGCGCCGCCTCCTCGTACCAGTTCCCGAGGCAGTTCCGGCAAAACCCGGCCAGATTCATGAGGTCGATGTTCTGGGTGTCGGTTCGGGCGCGCAAATGCGCGACGAGGCGACGGAAAACTGCGGCTTCGATTTGGGTGCGTGTGCTGTCGTCCATGCGGGATTGCTCCTTGCGGTCAGGCTTCATTCATGCCCGCGATTGCCTTCTGCAGCAATGGTACAAGCCGGGTTCCCCACGCCGTGGCGCCATCTGCATCGCCGATCAGGTCCTGGCGCAACTCGATCAGCACATGCGGCAGGCCGGTCGCCAGCGCGTGACGATCCATGCAATCGCCTTCCAGCTCGCCCGAATAAGGCTGATTGTCACCGACACAAAGACCGGCTTCTGCCCTCAGGATCGCGAGCAGGCGGGATGACAGGCGATCATCGCGCCGCGACCAGAGAACGCCCAAGTGCCAGGGGCGGGGCTTGCCCTTCCATTCCGGGGTGAAGGAATGGATCGAAACGATGACCGGTGTGACACCCGTCTGCCGTGCGCCCGCGATGAGGCCGGCAATGGCCGCGTGATAGGGTTGGTAGAAACGGCGGGTGCGGGCGCGGATCTCGGCCTCGCCTGCGCCGGCGTTGCCGGGAATGATCGCGCCGTCGGAGAGTTTCATCACCAGGGTCGGATCGTCTTCGCCGCGGTTCAGGTCTATCAGCAGCCGCGAGTGGGTGCCCAGGATCGCTGGCGCGCCCAGCGCGGCCGCCATCGTTCGTGTCACGGCAGCGGCGCCGATATCCCAGGCGATGTGGGTCTTGAGGCGCACGGCTTGAAGACCGAGACCCT
>JBILGJ010000354.1:0-3264 GCA_044351125.1 Micropepsaceae bacterium | reverse complement strand
AGTGCTGTATCCGCGCTGACGCTGCGCGTTCCTTTGACGATACTGGTGATCCTGTTTGCCGGGACCTTCAATTGTCGCGCCAGCTCCGTTGGGGTCACCCCAAGCTCGCCGAGCTCTTCTGCCAGGATCTCGCCCGGATGAACTGGTGTGCGTGCCATCTTGCCCTCAATGGTAGTCGACGATCTCAACCAGGCTTGGCCCCACGTCACGCTGATGCCAGACGAAACAGATGCGCCACTGGTCGTTGATCCCGATACTGTACTGCCCCTTCCTGTCGCCCGCCAGCCGCTCAAGTCGGAGGAACGCCGGATCGCGGGATCTGCCCCGCCGGCACTTTTCATGTCTGCAACACTGTCTTGACCCAGGTCTTGTAAAGTGGCACTCGTTGTGCCACTTCTTTGCAAGCATCGGCAAAAACCCCTTTTCTGATCGGAAGCACCGGCATGCACACCACCGAACTCTGGGTCGAACGCGGCAATCTTCGGAACACCAGGATCATGGAGCGGCAGCTTGCGCCGCTGGGCGATGGCGAGGTTCTGGTCAGGATCGACAAGTTCGGCCTGACGGCGAACAATGTGAGCTATGCCGTGTCGGGCGACATGATCGGGTACTGGAAGTACTATCCGGCAGAAGGCGAATGGGGAAAGGTGCCGGTCTGGGCGTTCGGTGACGTGATCGAATCGCGCTCGGCCGAGATCCCGGTGGGCGAGCGGATCTGGGGCTTCTTCCCCATGGCGACCCACGTGGTGCTGCAGCCGGGCAAAGTCAACGCGCGGCAGTTCACCGACATGACCGCCCACCGCCAGGCCTTGCCCGGCCTCTACAACGACTTCATGCGCACGAAGGATGACCCGCCTGTGATCCGGCAGGCCGAGGATGCGCGCTGTGTCCTGTTCCCGCTGTTTGCGACATCTTACGTGATCTACGACTATTTCGTGGCCAATGATTTCTTCGGGGCGAAGCAAGTCGTGATTGCCTCGGCCTCGTCGAAGACGGGGTTCGGCCTTGCTTGGCTGGTTCATAATGACAAGGCGGCAGGACAGCATGTTGTGGGTCTCACCTCGCCGTCGAACACCGGCTTCGTGAACAGCCTGAGGGTCTGCGACCAGGTCGAGACCTATGCCAACATCAAGGCCATCGACGCGTCCAAGCCCACGATCTTCGTTGACATGTCCGGTTCGGGGCCGGTGGTGACTGCCGTCCACCAGCACGTGGGTGCAAACGTGCTGGAGAGCTGCATCGTCGGTGCGACGCACTGGGAGGAAGACCGCAATCGTGGTGATCTGCCCGGGGCAAAGCCCACCTTCTTCTTTGCGCCCGCGCATATCGGGCGGCGCAACAAGGAGTGGGGCCCGGGCGTGCTGATCGGCAAGGCCATGATGGCCGGTGCGCAGATTACGGCCTCGATCCAGGGACACTTCTCGATGGAGCGGACCGATGGCCCTGCGGAGGTCGCGCGCCTGTTCGTCGATCTCGTGAACAACAAGGTGCCACCCAGCCGCGGATTGCTGCTGTCGATGCAGGGCGGCCAGGCTGCATCATGAGCTGGAAGCTTCATGGGACGCCCGGCTCGCTCTATACCGGCAAGGCGCGCAGCTATCTGGTCAAGCAGCAGATCCCGTTCGAGAACCGGGCGGCCGGCGAGCATCGCTTTCGCGAGGAGCTTGTGCCCCGCCTGGGTCGCTGGATCATACCGGTGCTCGAGGGCACCGACGGCATGTTGCTGCAGGACGGGGCCGACATCATTGCGCATTTCGAGACGAAGGGGGGCACGCGGTATCCGGCCTATCCGACAACGCCGCTGCACGCCCTGATCGGGCAGATCTTCGAGCTGTTCGGCGGCGAGGGCCTGTTGCGCCCGGCGATGCATTATCGCTGGAACTTCGACGAGGTGAACAAGGCGTTCCTGTCGATCGACTTTGCGTCCACGCTTGCGCCCACGGGCGCGCCCGACGACGTGCAGGCCGGCATCTTTGCGATGGCCAGCGCGCGGATGCGCAAGGCGATGGCCAGTTTCGGCGTCACGCCCGAGAGCATTCCTTCGGTCGAGGCGTCCTATGCTGAATTCCTGCGCCTGTTCAACGCGCATCTGGCAGGGTCGCCCTATCTTCTGGGGGGGCGGCCGACCATCGGCGACTACGGGTTGATCGCGCCGCTCTATGCGCATCTGGCCCGCGATCCCTACCCTGCCCGGCTCATGCAGCAGACCGCGCACCGGGTATGGCGGTGGACCGAGCGCATGAACCGCGCCGACCACGATGCGGGCGAGTATGGCGATGTGCCAGATGCCCTGTTCACGGCCGATGCCGCGCCCGACACGCTGAAGGCGCTGCTGCGCTTCGTGGCCGAGGATTACCTGCCCGAGGTGCGCGCTTTCGTTCAGTACACGAATGAATGGCTGGCGGCGCGGCCAGGCCTTGCAGCCGGCACGAACGGGCTCGATCGCATCCAGGACCGCGTCATCGGCACAACCGGCTTCAGCTGGCGGGGCCACGAGATCCGCGTCGCGGTCATGCCCTACAGGCTCTACCTGCTGCAGAAGGTGCAGGATGTGGCCGACCGGGCGCCGCCTGCGGCGCGCGCGTCCATCGACGCACTGCTGACCGAGACGGGCCTTGCGGAACTTCTCACGCTG
Source organism: Micropepsaceae bacterium (assembly GCA_044351125.1). Classification (GTDB taxonomy): domain Bacteria; phylum Pseudomonadota; class Alphaproteobacteria; order Micropepsales; family Micropepsaceae; genus SZUA-430. The sequence goes on along the minus strand of JBILGJ010000354.1, from coordinate 629 downwards.
CGCACCACGCGGCGGGTCGTGCGTGCCAATCATCTCGAAGTCTGGAGCGAACCTGTCGCGCCGCCCAACACTGGAGTTCATGCATGAAAGTTCTTCGTACGCCCGACGAGCGCTTTGCCGCACTGGCCGACTTCGACTTCGCGCCGCACTACACCGAGATCACGGACGAGGATGGAACGCGGCTGCGCATCCATCACGTGGACGAGGGCCCGCGCGACGGCAAGCCCATCCTCCTCATGCACGGCAATCCGACGTGGGGCTATCTGTATCGTCACATGATCCGGCCGCTGGCCGCGGCGGGATATCGCGTGATTGCGGTCGACCTTGTCGGGTGCGGGCGTTCCGACAAGCCTGCGCTGAAGGCGGACTATACGCTCGCGCGGCATTACGACTGGATGTCAAAGTGGCTCCGCGCCATGAACATCCGCAACATCACGCTTTTCTGCCAGGACTGGGGCGGCACGATCGGGCTTTACCTGGTGTCCGCGCATCCGGAACTGTTCGATCGGGTGATCGCCGCCAATACCGGTCTGCCGGAGGGACAGGGTGAAAGCGAGTTCATGAAGATGTGGGTCGGCATGATGCGCGCGGCGACGACGTTTCCCTGGCCCATGCTGCCGCAGGGCATG
>JBILGJ010000353.1:0-3268 GCA_044351125.1 Micropepsaceae bacterium | reverse complement strand
GTTTGTGAATGCGCGCCGGGCAATGCGGAGGATCGCATCGATCACGATCGCCAGCACGGCCGCCTTGATCCCCCAGAACACGGCCGCAACCTCGGGCCTGTCGGCATGGGTCACATAAAGCAGGCTCAGGCCCAGCATGACCAGCGCCCCCGGCAGGATGAACAGCAGCCCTGCGGCCAGTCCTCCGCGCACCCCATGCATGAGCCACCCGACATAGGTCGCCAGTTGCTGCGCCTCAGGTCCCGGCAGCAGCATGCAATAGTTCAGCGCGTGGAAGAACCGCGCCTCGCTGATCCATTTCTTCTCTTCGACGAGGATCCGGTGCATGAGCGCGATCTGCCCGGCCGGGCCACCGAAATTGACGCACCCGATGAACGCCCACGTTTTCAGTGCTTCGCCAAAGCCGGGAAGCGCTGGCGCACCGGTCAAAACCGGCTGCCCTTGACGGCCTGCACTTCCTGCCAGGCAGCAAAGCCGAGCATCAGGCCAACCAGGACGGTGAACCCGAAGCCGCCACCCATCAGGCCGAACAGCACCAGGAGCCCCGCCACGCCAAGCCCTATATAGCCCGTGATCAGCCGCGCCCGGCTGCGGCGCATGAACCGCGCAAGGATCGCCTGCGCGATGTTGCCGCCATCCAGCGGATAGCCGGGCAGCAGGTTGAACAGGCCAAGGATCAGGTTCGCGTAAAGCAGGCGCTCGAGAATGAACCACGAATGGTCAGCCACGCCGTCACTGCTTGTGCTGTCAAGGAAGAACGAAAGCCCCGCCGCCAGCAGCAGGTTCGCCGCCGGTCCCGACCCCGACACCACGACTTCCTCCAGCGTCGTGCGCGGCTGTCGCGAAAGCCGGGCATACCCCCCGAAGAAGGTCAGCGTGACATCATGCGTGCCGATGCCGAAAAGCCGCGCGCCGAAGGCATGCCCCATCTCGTGCAGATAGATCGACATGAACAGGAGCACGACAAAGGTGACCTCGTCGACGACGCCGCCAAAGCCCGGCTGCCGCAACCCATCGATCACAAAGATGGCGGCGATCAGGAAAACCCCGATGTCGACCCTGAAATAAACGCCGAACAGCCTGCCCAGATTGATCGGCGTTCCCATGTTGTGAAGACCCTCAGCTGCTTTCGAAGACGCGTTTGAAAATCGTATCGGCGTGTTTCAAGTGATAGGCGAGGTCGAACAGGGCTTCAAGTTCCCCTGCCGTCATCGCCTTCCCGACATCGGCATCGGATTTCAGATTTTCGAGAAACGTCGTTCCGGAACGCCCGTGATGCATGTTCTGCCACACCGGCATCGCATTGCGCTGGACAAGACGGTACGCATCCTCCCGCGAGACACCCTTCTGCGTCAGCGCCAGAAGAACGCGCTGCGAGTGCACCAGCCCGCCCAGCAGGTCGAGATTGCGCTGCATGCGCTCGGGATAGATCACGAGCTTCTCGACCACGTCGGCAAGCCGGTTCAGGGCAAAGTCTAGCGTGATCGTTGCATCCGGCCCGATCATGCGCTCGACGGATGAATGCGAGATGTCGCGCTCGTGCCAGAGCGCCACATTCTCCATCGCCGGCATGGCAAAGGCCCGCACCATGCGCGCAAGGCCCGTCAGGTTCTCGGTCAGCACCGGGTTGCGCTTGTGCGGCATGGCGGACGAGCCCTTCTGGCCTTCCGAGAAATACTCCTCGGCCTCGAGCACCTCCGTGCGCTGCAGGTGGCGGATCTCGGTGGCCAGATGTTCGATCGACGAGGCCACGACCCCCAGCGTCGCAAAGAACGCCGCATGGCGGTCGCGCGGGATCACCTGGGTGGAAACAGGCTCGGGCTTCAGCCCAAGCGACTTGGCCACGTGCTCTTCAACCCGGGGATCGACTTGCGCAAACGTGCCGACGGCACCCGAGATCGCACAGGTCGCGATTTCCTCGCGCGCCGCCACGAGCCGCGCCCGTGCCCGCTGGAATTCCGCATGAAACCCGGCCAGCTTGACGCCGAACGTCGTGGGCTCGGCATGGATGCCATGGCTGCGCCCGATGGTGGGCGTCATCTTGTGTTCGAGGGCTCGTTTCTTCAGCGCCGCCAGCACACGGTCGACGTCGGCAATGAGAATGTCGCTCGCCCGCTTGAGCTGGACGGCAAGACAGGTGTCCAGCACATCCGACGACGTCATGCCCTGATGGACGAAGCGTGCGTCATCCCCGACGAATTCGGCAAGATGCGTGAGGAAGGCGATCACGTCGTGCTTCACCTCACGCTCGATCGCGTCGATGCGGGCTACATCGAACTGCGCCTTGCCGCCCCGCTCCCAGATCGTTTGCGCGGCCGATTTCGGGATGACGCCGAGTGCCGCGAGCGCGTCGGCCGCATGGGCCTCGATCTCGAACCAGATGCGAAAACGCGCTTCGGGTGACCAGATGGCCACCATCTCGGGACGTGAATAGCGGGGGATCATGCGATCGCTTTCAGTGAATCTTCAAGGATGCCAAGGGCCTCTTCCAGCACGTGGTCCTCGATTGTGATGGGTACAAGGATGCGAACGCCATTGCCATAGAGCCCGCAGGTCAGGAGGATCAACCCGCGCTTGAGTGCCTCGCCCAGCAGCTTCTTCGTGCGGTCGGCGTCCGGCTCCTGGGTGCCGCGCGTCTTGACGATGTCGAAGGCGACCATCGCGCCAAGTCCGCGGATGTCGTCGATCGGCGGCAGGTCATTGCGCAGCGCCATCTGCTTCAGGCGAGAGGTCAGCTTCTCGCCAAGCGTCACGCTGCGCTCCAGGATCTTCTCCTCATGGATGACGTCCATGACCGCAAGTCCCGCCGCGCAGGCCAGGGGATTGCCGGCATAGGTACCGCCCAGGCCACCCGGATCAGGTGCATCCATGATGGCAGCCCGCCCGATCACGCCCGACAAGGGCATGCCGCCCGCAAGGCTCTTGGCCGTGGTGATGAGGTCGGGCTTTACGCCCGAATGCTCGATGGCAAAGAGTTTGCCCGTCCGCGCGAACCCGGATTGGATCTCGTCCGAGATGAGCAGGATGCCATGCTTGTCGCATATGGAACGCAAGGTCCGCAGGAACTCGAAGGGCGCCACATAGAAGCCCCCTTCGCCCTGCACCGGTTCGATGATGATCGCCGCAACGCGCGAGGGTTCGACATCCGTCTTGAACAGCATCTCGAGCGCCTCGAGCGACTGCGCCGCCGTGTGCCCGTGGCTCTCGATGGGGAAGGGCAGGCGATGGACACCGCCCGGCATGTCCCCGAATCCGGCCTTGTAGGGAA
>JBILGJ010000057.1:0-10863 GCA_044351125.1 Micropepsaceae bacterium | reverse complement strand
GGCTGCACGGTGCCCAAATCAGTTTCCCCTTCGTGTCGGTTGGCGCCACCGAAAACCTCGTCATGGCTGCGGCATTGGCCAAGGGCACCACGGTGCTTGAGAATGCGGCAACCGAACCCGAGATCACTGACCTCGTCCACTGCCTCCAGTCCATGGGCGCACGCATCACGGGCACTGGCACGCGAACCCTGACCATCGAAGGCGTCGAGCGGCTGAAGGCCGCCAGCCACACAGTCCTGCCCGACCGCATCGAAACCGGAACCTATGTGATGGCGGTCGCCGCAGCCGGTGGCGATGTCGAGCTGACTGAAACCCGTGCGGACCTGATCGAATCCGTGATCCCGCTGCTCAAGGATGCGGGTGTCTCTATCCTGCCCACGGCCCGCGGCATCCGCGTGGCACGAAATGGCGCGCATTACACGGGCGTCGACGTCACCACAGAACCCTATCCGGGTTTTCCCACCGACCTTCAGGCCCAGTTGATGGCGCTCATGTGCACGGCCAACGGCGTGTCGCGCATCACCGAGACGATTTTCGAGAACCGCTTCATGCACGCCCCCGAACTGATGCGCATGGGGGCCGACATCACGATCGAGCACCAGACGGCCGTTGTCAGGGGGGTGGAACGCCTGCGCGGCGCGCCCGTCATGGCGACCGACCTCAGGGCCTCCGTGAGCCTCATCATCGCGGGGCTGGCCGCTGAAGGCGAAACCACGGTCAACCGGGTCTACCATCTTGACCGCGGCTTCGAACGGATAGAAGAAAAGCTCTCCGCAGTCGGCGCCGATATCAGGCGCTCAAAGGGCTGATCATTCGGCATGACACCACTTCGCCTCAGGGCCATTGACCAGCTCGACCTGAGCGTCATTGCCGCGCACCTGCAGGATGCCGTGGCGAAGGTGGGCGACATGGGCTTCGAACCCAAACGCCGTCGCTTTGCGATCCTCTTCAACCGCTTCATGTGGGAAGACGTGCAGGACGATCAGGGCAAAGGCCCCAAGGCAGATCGTGAAGCGCCCTTTCGCAGGATACGCAGTGCCGTTCACTTCGAGGGTGTGCTGCGCGTGCAGTCGAGCGGGCTGAAGCTGTCCGAGAAGGAGGCTGTTGCCGAACTTCTGACGCTGAAATTCGAGCCGCGCGATGAGCCGGCAGGCGTCATGTCGCTGACCTTCGCCGGCGGCGCAGCCTTGCGCCTCGAGGTGGAGTGCCTCGATGCGTGGCTGAGCGACATCAGCGCTCCCTGGTCGACGCAGCGGCGTCCCGCCCATGGCACGGACGATGACGGGGCGCGCGGATAATGCCGGCCTGGCTCGAAAGTGGCACCCCGGGTTTCAACTCAGGCCTTGACGCATTGTTGGCTCGCCAAAGCGGCACCACTGCGCAGGTGGACACGATCGTCCGGGACATCATCGCCGATGTCAGGGCGCAGGGCGATGAAGCGCTCCTGCGCCTCACGCACCAGTTCGATCGCTTCGAGCCTGTGCCCGGCGCCCTGGCGGTGACAGCGGCCGAGATCGCGGCTGCAACCGCTTCCATTCCGCCGGCAACACTTGGAGCCCTGGAACTCGCCGCATCGCGGATCGAGAGTTTCCACCGCCGCCAGTTGCCGCGCGATGACCTCTACCAGGACAGCGCGGGCGCCACGCTCGGGATGCGCTGGACCCCGATAGACGCCGCCGGCCTCTACGTACCGGGCGGGCAGGCGGCCTATCCGTCGAGCGTGCTGATGAACGCCATTCCGGCACGGATTGCCGGCGTGCGTCGGCTTGTCATGGTGTCCCCGACACCGCAAGGATTCATGAACCCGCTGGTTCTGGCAGCAGCAAGCCTCGCTGGCGTGCACGAGATCTATCGCATCGGCGGCGCGCAGGCCGTTGCAGCCTTGGCCTTTGGCACGTCAACCATCAGGCCCGTCGACAAGATCGTGGGGCCCGGCAATGCTTTCGTCGCCGAGGCCAAGCGTCAGGTTTTTGGGCATGTGGGTATCGATTCCATCGCAGGCCCCTCGGAAGTGCTGATCATCGCTGACGCCGCGAACAATCCTGAGTGGATCGCCGCTGATCTCCTGGCTCAGGCCGAACACGACGAAGAGGCCCAGAGCATCCTGATAACCGACAGCGTCGCCTTCGCGCGCAGCGTCTCTCAGGCGGTCGACGGCCTGTTGACCCGGCTTGGCCGTGCCGCGATCGCGGGACGAAGCTGGGCCGCTCACGGTGGGATTGTCGTTGTGCGCAGCCTCGACGAGGCACCTGCCATCGCCAACCGCATCGCACCCGAGCATCTCCAGCTCTGTACGGCAGATCCAGCCGCGCTGGCCGCGCAGATCCGTCATGCCGGCGCCATCTTCCTCGGTGCAACGACGCCCGAGGCCATCGGCGACTATGTCGGTGGCCCTAACCACGTGTTGCCGACATCGGGCTCCGCCCGCTTCTCATCCGGCCTGTCGGTGCTTGATTTCATGAAGCGTACGACGATCCTCTCGACGCCTCCCGGAGCGCTCGAGGCCATTGGCCCCGCCGCAAGCCTGATTGCGGATGCCGAGGGTTTGGATGCGCATGCCCTGTCGGTGCGCATGAGGTTGCAGCCGTGACGGACGCCGACGAAACCCGCCTGCGACCGCGACTGGTCGGGGTCGAGCTCGATCCCGAGAGCATCGCCCATCGCGGTCCGGACGTCGAGCACGAGCGGCAGATTGCCATCTTCGATCTGCTCGAGGAGAACCACTTCCTGCCCGAGGGCCTCGAAGGTGGTCCATGGCGCCTGCGGCTGGGGTTGCAGGAAAACAGGCTCGTCTTCCAGATCGCCCACGAGGTTCATGAAGTACAGGTCACCCACGTGCTCTCGCTGACCCCGCTCAAGCGGGTCATCCGCGACTACTTCGTGGTTTGCGAGACCTACTATCAGGCGATCCGCTCGGCATCACCCATGCAGATCGAGGCAATCGACATGGGCCGGCGCGGGCTGCATGACGAGGGCTCACAGCTGCTACGCGACCGGCTGACGGGAAAGATCGCCGTCGACCACGACACGGCGCGCCGGCTGTTCACGCTGATCTGTGCCTTGCGGATGAAGGTCTGACATGGCCGTTTCAGGACCAAACGGAGAAGACCTTCCGGGGGCTGTTCTGTTCGCCTGCTCCCTGAACGCCATCCGCTCTCCGATGGCGGCATCGCTGATGAAGCACCTCTACGGAACGCAGGTCTACGTCGAATCCTGTGGTGTCCGTGCGGGCACCCTCGACCCGCTCGCCGTCGCCGTGATGGAGGAAATCGGCATCGATTTGTCTCACTTCCAGCCAAAATCCTTCGAAACGCTGGCCGATACTTCTTTCGACCTGATCGTGACGCTAAGCCCCCAGGCGCGCCACAAGGCCCTGGAGCTCACACGCGCCATGGCTGTCGAGGTCGAATACTGGAAAGTCCCGGATCCCAGCGCATGCGAGGGATCCAGGGAACAGAGGCTCGCCGCCTACCGCGATGCGAGGGACAATATCCTCAGATTCATCAAGGAGCACTTCGCCGGCCGCCCGCTGGCCGGTTTCTAGGCCTTTTGCCACCTTGATTTTATGGATTTCGCTGCCATTCTCCCGCCGGTCTGGGTCCGGCCGGCCGATAATGGCGCCGCGTCCCGCAACCGGAAAGAGATCGAGTTACCACTGGATGGCGAAAGAAGAACTCCTCAGTTTCGAAGGCACCGTCATTGAGTTGCTGCCGAACGCGACCTTCCGGGTAAAGCTCGACAACGATCACATCGTGATCGCCCATACGGCTGGCAAGATGCGCAAGAACCGCATCCGCGTCCTTGCGGGCGACAAGGTGACGGTCGAAATGACACCCTACGATCTGACAAAGGGCCGGATCGTCTATCGTAGCAAATAGTGGCGCGTCCCCAGCTCATTTTGGCCAGCGCCAGCCCCAGGCGGGTGGCGCTGCTCGAGCAGGTGGGCCTGGTGCCCGATCGCATCGAGCCTGCGAACATTGACGAAAAGGCGCTTCGCGGCGAGCTCCCGCGTGCACACGCGCTCCGCATCGCGACAGAAAAGGCATTGGCAGTCCGGCAACGGCTTGGAAGCGGCGGCGACAGCACCTGCATTCTCGCCGCCGACACCGTCGTTGCCTGCGGTCGGCGCATCCTGCCCAAGGCCGACGATGATGCAGCGGTGGAAGCTTGCCTTCGATTGCTGTCCGGACGTCGCCACAATGTTCTGACAGCGGTCGCCTTGATGGCCCCGGATGGTCGGTTGCGAACGCGCGTGTGCGAAACGCAGGTCGCATTCCGCAGACTCGAGAACGCTGAAATCGCAGACTACCTGCTGACAGGCGAAGGCCTGGGCAAGGCCGGTGGCTATGCAATACAGGGCAGGGCTGCCGTATTTGTGCGGTTTATCGGCGGTTCCTATTCCAACGTCGTGGGGTTGCCGCTAACGGAAACCTTCCAGATGCTAAAGGCGTGCGGCGTCATCTGAAACTGATAGACTGATGACAACAAGCTGTTGAACGCGCATGGCATCCGAAATCCTCATCAACGTAAGCCCCGCCGAGACGCGCATTGCCTTCATCGAGCAATCGCGGCTTAGCGAGGTGTTTTTCGAGCGAACCTTTGCGGATGACGACGGCCAGCGTTCCGGCCGCTCTGGCCACCGCCTGCTCGGCAACATCATGCTCGGCCGGGTTCAGCGTGTTTTGCCGGGCATGCAGGCAGCTTTCGTCGACTTGGGTCTCGACCGCGCGGGTTTTCTCGCAGCACGCGAAGCCCGTTGCCTCGCCGACCTGCCGAGCTTCATGGACCAGCCCTGCATCACCAAGTGTGTCCGCGAAGGCGACACGGTGCTCGTGCAGGTGATCAAGGATCCGATCAGCGAGAAGGGGGCCCGCCTGTCCGCGAACGTGACGCTGGCCGGCCGCCTGGTGGTGATGGTTCCGAACCAGTCTGGCGTTGCGCTTTCGCGGCGCATCGAGGACGAGAGCGAACGGCGTCGCCTGACGACGATCATCAACGATATCATCGCTGCAGATCCACGCGTGCCCGTCGGTGCCGGTTTCATCGTCCGAACGGCAGCGCTCATGGCCACGCGCGAGGACATAGCCTCCGACATTGCCCGGCTGGGAGAGGAATGGCAGTCGATCCTCGGCCGCAAGCGCATGGCCAAGGTTCCCGCGACCGTCTATCACGACCTTGATCCGGTAGAGCGCACCATGCGCGATGGCGTGGACGAAGATACCGTTCGCATTGTCGTGGACGATGTCGATGCCGCCGCCCGCGCGCGCGCCTATGCCCAACGGGCGATGCCGCACGCACTGTCCAAGATCCAGGTTCACAATGCTCCGGGAGCGATCTTCGACGAATACAACATCGAGGCCGAGATCGAGGCCCTGCTGCAGCCACGCGTCCGTCTGCCGTCGGGTGGCTGGATCACTCTTGAAGGCACCGAGGCGTTGACCTCGGTCGATGTCAACTCGGGCAGCTACACCGAGGCAACCGGACTCGAGGAAACATCGCTGCGCACAAACCTCGAGGCTGCAGCCGAGATCGGACGTCAGTTACGCCTGCGCGGCATCGGTGGGCTGATTGTGATCGACTTCATTCACCTCAATGAACCCGAGCACATTGCACAGGTCCTGACCGTCCTCGCCGACAGCGTCTCGAGAGACAGAACACCAACGCAGATCCTCCCAATGTCGGCATTCGGGCTCGTTGAAATGACGCGCAAGCGCGTGCGCGAGCCGATGGCCAAGCTCTTCACCGAGCATTGCGATCCTTGTCAGGGTCACGGTCGACTGAAGACGGTCGTGACCGTGGCCGCCGAACTTCTTCGCCGGATCCAGCGCGAGGGTCGCGCAAGGCCCGGGACCAGGCTGGTTGCCTATGCCGCGCCCGAGATCGTTCGCTGGATCGAGGGGCAGGGTGGGGAGTTCATGCAAAGCCTTCGGAGATACGCACCAGCCGGCTTGCGCTTCGAGCCGAGGCAAGCCTTCCGGCGGCCGCAATTCGATGTTGGGGCCGACGCATGACCACAGCCAAAGCCCATTGCCCCATCTGCAGGCAGCCCTCGGAACAGAGGTTCCGCCCCTTCTGTTCCAGGCGTTGCGCAGACGTCGATCTGTCCCGCTGGCTGAAGGGAACCTACGCAATCCCCGCGGAGGAGAAGGTACCGGATGTCATCAAGGACGATGAATAGCGTGGCCAGCCTCAAGGATCGGCTGCACGCCCGATTGCTCATTGCCCCCGGCGTCCATGACGGCGTCAGCGCCCGCCAAGCCGTAAAGGCCGGTGCAGAAGCCGTCTACATGACAGGATTCGGTATCGCGGGCTCGCTGCTCGGTGTTCCCGACATTGGCCTTGTGAGCGCCAGCGAAATGACCGAGCGCGTGCGCGCGCTGGCCGCTTCAGCCGCCCCCGTGCCGCTGATCGCCGACGGCGACAACGGACATGGTGGAACGGCCAACGTCGAGCGCCTTGTGCGCGCCTATGAGCAGGCAGGCGCTGCCGCCATCCAGCTCGAGGACCAGGTCCTGCCAAAGCGGTGCGGCCACCTCGACGGCAAGGAAGTCGTGTCGCGCGATGAGGCCGTGGCAAAGATCAGGGCCGCCGTGAAGGCGCGCAGCAGTAGCGCTTTCCTCGTGATCGCAAGAACAGATGCACGCAGCGTGAAGGGCTTGGACGAGGCCCTGTGGCGTGCCGACGCTTTCCTGTCAGCCGGCGCGGATGTGCTTTTTGTCGAAGCACCGCAGAGCCTTGAAGAATTGCGTCTCGTGGCCGAGCGCTTCCCGGGCGTGCCGCTCATGGCCAACATGGTCGAGGACGGCAAGACGCCGATGCTGTCGCCGGCTGAACTGGCGGCGCTGGGCTATCGGCTCGTGATCTACCCCGTGACGGCGCTGCTTGCCGCTGCGCACGCATACGAGACCGCTTACCGGCGGCTGTTGACAGGTGAGCTGGTCCCGCGAAGCGAGCGCATCACCTTCCAGCACTACAACGAGATCATGGACCTCAAGTCCTATCTCGGGCGGGACTGATCAGGCCGAGCGACCACGCGCCTCGATCGGCCAGATCGCCGACAGGCGATCACCCTCGATCACGTGATAGGCGTCATAGAGGTTCACTGTCGGATCGCAGTGCGGTGTCGTGCAGCGCAGCACTGATCCGGGCGCCAGTACTCGGTCTGCGCCGCCCAGCATGACGCCGCCCTGTTCGTCGCCGAAGAAGAAATAGTTCGCCCCCTCGAAAGCACCCGACGCGATGCCCGGTGGCCCAGCCTCGGTGGCGAAGGACTTCAGCCCCGCATCCGTGGTCACGAGCCCCGGCATCGTCGAGCTGATCACGGTCGTATGCACGAACAGTGATGTCTCGAAGGGAAGCGCCGCATCGTCTTCGACCTTCACGGCACCATACTGCTTGTCCATGAACACATAGGAGCCGGCCTGCAGTTCCGTGAACACGCGGGCCTCCGCGTCGATGGTGAACGTGCCAGTACCGCCTCCAGAGATGACGGGGCAGGCAATGTTCTCAGCCGCAAGAAGGTCGCGCATGACCGTGACTTGCGCCAGCGCCGACAGGTTTCGCCCCCGTCGGTCGGCATGGCTTTCGACATGCTGCAGGTGTCCCGCATAGGCCTGCAGGCCCTGGAACGAAAGCGAAGTCTGTGCCGAAATGCGTTGCGCCAGCTCCATGGCGGGTGCCCCCGGCGAGACCCCCGTCCGATGCAGGCCGATGTCCAGGTCAAGCAGCACCTTCAGCACCTTGCCTGATGCCGCAGCAGCCCGCCCAAGCCCATCCACGTTGGCAACGCTGTCCACCACGACCATGAAGTCGGAGAGCCGCGCATTGAGCTGCACAACGCGCGCGAAAGCCTGGGGCGTCACCACAGGCGAGGTAACAAGGATCCCATCGATGCCTGCGTCCGCCAGTGCCTCAGCCTCTCCCAGCTTTGCGCAGCAGATGCCAACGGCCCCGGCTGCGATCTGCCGCCTGGCAATCTCGGCGCTCTTGTGCGTCTTGGCATGCGGCCTGAGCTTGAGGCCCTTTCCGTCACAAAAGGCCTGCATGGCCTTGATGTTGCGCTCGAACGCCTGAAGCTCGATGACGAGCGCGGGCGTGGCCACGAGGGCGGCCGAACCGGGTTTGCCGACAAGAGGGGCGTTGAGGCTTTGCATGGCGCTCGCTATAGGGCAGGGATTGTTTGTCGGCTATCATACATGCGGATTCCATCAGAAGAAGAGCCAAGGTGAAGGAGAATTGTCATGGATTATGTCCGCCTCGGGGCCACGGGACTGAAGGTCTCGCGCCTGTGCCTCGGATGCATGACCTATGGCAGTTCGAAATGGCGCCCCTGGGTTATGGACGAAGCCGAGGCCCGGCCCTTCTTCCGGCAGGCCATCGAGGCCGGGATCAATTTCTTCGATACCGCTGACATGTACTCGCTCGGTCAGAGCGAGGTCGTCACCGGCAACATATTGAAGGACCTTGCGCCCCGGGACCAGCTTGTCATTGCGACCAAGGTCTACAACCCCATGGGCAAGGGCCCGAACGATCGCGGCCTGTCGCGCAAGCACATCATGCAGGCCATCGACGCCAGCCTGAAGCGACTGGGCACGGATTATGTCGATCTCTATCAGATCCACCGCTTCGACTACGACACGCCAATGGAAGAAACCATCGACGCCCTCAACGAGGTTGTCCGCGTCGGAAAGGCGCTCTACATCGGCGCATCCTCGATGCACGCCTGGCAGTTCATGAAAATGCTGGGGCTGCAGCGCGAAGGGTCCCTGGCCCGCTTTGTCTCGATGCAGCCCCATTACAATCTTGTCTACCGCGAGGAAGAGCGCGAGATGTTCCCGCTCTGCCAGTCCGAGGGCATCGGCGTGATCCCCTGGAGCCCGCTCGCGCGCGGCTTCCTCGCCGGAAACCGCAAGGCAGGCGACAACCCGAGGGCCGCAGATGCAGCCCCGGCCAATGCCGAGACGACGCGCGCCGGCACCGACGAATTCGCCCACGCGCTCTATTATCGCCCGCAGGATTTCGAGATTGCCGAGCGCCTGACCGCAGTGGCCGGACGGATTGGTCGCCCCAACGCGCAAATCGCGCTGGCCTGGATGCTCTCTAAGCCCGTGGTCACCGCACCAATCATCGGAGCAACGAAACCCCACCACATCAAGGATGCGGTCGAGGCATTGTCGCTCAAGCTTGAATCCGCCGACATCCGTGCGCTGGAAGAGCCTTACAAACCCAAGCGCGTGATGGGTCACGCCTAGCCTCAGTCCTCTTTGCGGTTCTTGCCGAGGAACCCATACATGTGCCCGGCCACGTTGCGCATCTGGATCTGCTCCGATCCTTCGGTGATACGATATCGCCGGTGGTGGCGATAGATGTGCTCGAACGGCTTGTGGCGTGAATAACCCATGCCGCCGTGCACCTGCATAGCCCAGTCGGCCGCCTCGCAGCAGAACCGGTTGGCCCAGTAGTTGCACATCGACACCTTGTCAGACAGGTTCACCTGGATTTCGGGGCCTGTCATCTGGTCCATCTCCCAGGCCGTCTTGTAGATCAGAAGCCGAAGCATCTCGGCCTGCGTCATCAGTTCGACGGTCGGGAACTGGATCGCCTGGTTCGACGCCAGCGGCTTGCCGAACGGCTTGCGTGCCTTGGCGTAATCGATGCTTTCATTGAGGCAATAGACACCCGCACCCAGCGATGACGCTGCTTGGCGGATACGGTTCTCGTGAACGAAATGGCGCGCCAGCACAAGCCCGTTGTCAATCGGGCCGAACACGGCGTCCTCGGGAACCCACACGTCCTTGAACGTCACATGCGCGTGGTCGGTCGGCATGTTGAAGGTCCAGTAGTAGAACTCGACCTTCACGCCGGGGGATTCCATCGGCACAAGAAAGCAGGTGATTCCGCGTGCATCGCCGTCGTTGCCGCTCGTGCGCGCGAACACCATGTCGTAGTTGGCAACATGGACGCCCGTGTTCCAGAACTTCTCGCCGTTGATACGCCAGCCTTTGCCGTCGCGGACCGCTCGTGTCTCCATCCAGGTCGCGTCCGAGCCATGCTTGGGTTCGGTCAGTCCGAACGCCGCCCGATGCGTACCGGCCAGCATGCCGTTGATGAATTCATCCCTCTGTTTGGGCGTGCCGAAGTCACGGAACATGAGGACTTGCGGGAAGTTGCCAACGATCGAGCTTTCGTTCTGCAGGTCATTGTGCAGGCCGAGGCCCTTGGCTGCCAGATGCTCGCGGATGATGGCCATGGCCAGGTTGCCGATATCCTGCCCACCATACTCCTTGGGCAGGGGAAGCCTCAGGAAGCCCGCCTTGTCGGCGCGCCGGCGCATCTCGCGCAGAAGGTCTTCCCACTCGTGCCGCGGCAAGCCATCGCGGTCCCAGTCTGTGCGCGCATGCTCGCGACGATGGTCGAAGAAGCGGATATTGTCGTTCTCGTTCTCGAGCGGCTTGATCTCGCGCGCGATGAAGTCGTCCATGCGCGCCAGCAGGTCCTTGATGTGCGGCGGAATGCGGAAATCCATGGCCTCGGCCCCTCTGAATGACGTTCCACGAGGATAGCGCCGGAGCAGTTGACAGACAAACGGTTCCCGCGCGATCACCCCCGCATGAGACCCGAACCCTTCCGCCTGCACCGTCAGGCCTATCCCTATTTCCGTCGCGTCATTGCCCGCTTCAGCGACATGGACACGGAAGGTCACCTCAATAACGTGGCCCTGGCCTCGTTCTATGAGGATGCCCGTGTGTCGTTCCTCCGCGCGACCACCGGAAGCGGGCGCCCCTTTCGCTTCGTCATCGCCCAGATCTCGATCAGCTATTTGGCCGAGGCCCATTACCCGGGCGAGTATGACGTTGGCCTTGG
>JBILGJ010000352.1:0-3283 GCA_044351125.1 Micropepsaceae bacterium | reverse complement strand
CGTGCTTCGGAACTTCGCGTCCGCCGCCGGACGTCAGGGCATGGTGATGGCGATCGCCGCCGGCGCCCTCATCGTGAACATTGCGTTGAACTATGTGCTCATCTACGGAAACTTCGGCGCCCCGGCGCTGGGCGTCGTGGGTTCCGCCATCGCAACCGCAGCCGCTCACGCTTTCTCCTTCGCCTGCATGCTGTCCCTCATGTATGCGCAGCCGTTCTTCAGGAAATTCGCCCTGCTCAGGGACTTTCTGGAACCGGACTGGGGGCGCCTGCGCGAGTTGTTCCGGCTCGGCGTGCCCATGGGCATGGCATTGATCTTCGAGTCGACGCTGTTCAACGCGGCCACCCTGATGATGGGAACCTTCGGCGCAGCTACCCTTGCCGCGCACCAGATCGCAGTCAACATCGCCGGACTTGCCTTCATGATCCCGGTGGGGCTTGGCTTGGGCGCGACGGTGAGGGTGGGGCTTGCGGCTGGCGCGGGCGACGCGATGGCTGCGCGGCGCGCGGGCAACACGGCGATAGGCTTGTCCGCATTGGTTGCCACCTTCTTCGCAATCTGCATGGCTCTGTTCCCGGGGTCTCTGGTCTCCCTGTATCTGCCCGCCGAAAGCCAGGGGGCAGGGGTTGCGCGCCTGGCCGTGGCCTATGTGATGTTTGCAGCCTTCTTCCATCTCTTCGACGCGCTGCAGGTGATGGGGCAGATGTGCCTGCGCGGCCTGAAGGACGCCAATGTCCCCATGTGGATCGCGGGCCTGAGCTACTGGTTGGTGGGTTTCCCCGTCGCCTGGATCCTCGCCTTCTCGATGGGGTGGCAGGGAACCGGCGTCTGGACGGGCTTGACCGTAAGCCTCGCACTGGCCGCCGTCGGCATGGTCTGGCGCTTTGAATGGCTTTCGCGCACGCGCCGCTGACCGGGTTGGAGGGACAGTATCCTTAATTTGATCAAGTGCGTGAGCTGCCCTTCAGTTTGTGGAAATCATGAGGGTGGCGAAACCCCGCCCGAACCTGTTCACCGCAAACCGCAATGCCACCGCAACTCGAGAAAGTGGTCACCAGTCCTGCCGTCATCCTCTCATGGGCGGCGCTGCTGTTCCTGTTTGCCGGGTTCCTGCTCAGGCCCGAATGGCATGGTCTCTTCGCGGTGGTGCCTGAAGAAGCGGCCCTCAAGCGGGTCGAAGGCACGCTGACCTCCTTCCGCCAGCACAAGGGCGAGGAAGGGCTCCGCTTCCAGCTTTCCGGCAGCAACGAACACTTTGTACTGTCCGCCTATTCAGGCGCCGAACCGGCAATCCGCCGGTCTCTGCCGGGCGCACAGTTTGCCGTGCTCTACGATCCGTCCCGGCAGACAAGCCCCCTGTGGTCCGGGCGCACGTCGTTTGTCGCCTATGTCGTCTTGGTCGACGGCTCCCCCGTCCGCCCCTACCGGCTCGTGGCGGCCGAGGCCGCGCGGGATTTCGCTTGGGCGCCGTTGGCAGGGGCATTCGCGGCCTTGTCGGGCCTCGGATTGCTGGTTTGGGCAGCCTGGATCCGCCTCAGGCGGGGACAAACCGGGCCGAATTCGGCCATTGGCACGCGTGAGGCGGGCTAAACCGCCGCGCCCCTCGCACAACCCCTTGTATCCGGCCCGGGTTTCTGGCTATTTCCCGCGCCTTGATTGAACAGCCGGGCGGGGCATGCCCAGGCGGTTCTGAAGCCCGAAGCCGCGTCTGGCCGAGGGCGAACGAGTTCCAGCATAAGGAGACCGAAATGCCCAAGCTGAAGACCAAATCAGGCGCGAAAAAGCGCTTCAAGATGACGGCCACCGGAAAGGTCAAGCATGGCGGCGTGATGAAGCGCCACCGCCTGATCCGCCGCAGTTCCAAGCGCAAATTGCACGCACGCGGAACATTCGTTCTCTCCGAGAGCGATACGCCGCGCGTAAAGCTCTGGATGCCCTATAACCGGTAAGGACCAACATCGATGTCACGTGCACCTCGCGCGGTTCCAAGCCGCGCCCGCCGCAAGAAAGTTCTCGCCCAGGCCAAGGGTTTCCGCGGTCGCCGCAAGAACAATATCACCACCGCAAACGCAGCAGTCGACAAGTCAGGCCAGCACGCCTACATCGGCCGCAAGCTGCGCAAGCGCAATTTCCGCGCTCTCTGGATCCAGCGCATCAACGCTGCCGTCCGCGAGCATGGCCTGACCTATGGCCGATTTATCAGCGGTCTCGGGAAGGCGGGGATCGCGGTCGACCGCAAGATCCTGGCCGACCTCGCCGTGCGCGAGCCCGAGGCCTTCAAAGCCCTGGTCACCCAGGCAGCCAGCGCGGCGAAGTAGGGCTGTTCGAGACTCCAGTTCGTTTCGCCGGGCTCCATCCAGAATGAGGCCTGACGGTCCGCTTTTGGCGGACCGTCAGGCGCATCCGGGATAGAACTTTGGTACTCGAATCGGAACGAACGCCATGCAAAACCTTGAAACGACCGAGCGCGAAGCGCTCACCCGCATCGACGCGGCCCTCGACGAGGGTGCGCTCGAGGCCATCCGCATCGACCTCCTTGGCAAGAAGGGTTCGATCAGCGAGCTCCTGAAGGGCCTCGGCGCGCTCAGCCCCGACGAACGCAAGACCTTCGGCGCGCAGGTCAACGCCATGCGCGACCGCGTATCGGCGCGTCTGGCCGACCGCAAGGCGCAGCTCGGCGACATGGCGATGGAGGCAAGGCTCGCGTCCGAGCGCGTTGACGTCACGCTCTCGCCACGCCCGGAATTGTCGGGTCGCATTCATCCGGTCTCCCAGATCCTTGACGAGGCAATCGCGATCTTCGCCGACATGGGCTTCTCGATCGCCGAGGGTCCGGACATCGAGCTCGATGACTACAACTTCACCAGGCTGAACATCCCGCCCGAGCATCCCGCGCGGCAGATGCATGACACGTTCTATCTCAAGCCAAAGCCGGATGGCTCGCGCCATCTCCTGCGCACACACACCTCGCCCGTCCAGGTGCGCACGATGCTGGCCCAGAAACCACCGATCCGGATCATCGTGCCCGGCCGCGTCTATCGCATGGACAGCGACCAGACCCACACGCCGATGTTCCACCAGATCGAGGGCCTCGTCATCGACGAGAGCGCCCACATGGGCCACCTGAAGTGGATCCTCGAGGAATTCTGTCGTGCCCTTTTCGAGGTCCCGAAGGTCGAGATGCGCCTTCGGCCCTCGCATTTCCCGTTCACCGAGCCCTCGGCCGAGGTCGACATCCGCTGCGACCGCTCAGGCGCCGAGATCAAGCTCGGGCAGGGCAATG
>JBILGJ010000056.1:0-10869 GCA_044351125.1 Micropepsaceae bacterium | reverse complement strand
TGACGATCTGGCAGTTGCGACCCATCACGCGCAGCATGCCCGTGGAGTCCTTGACGACATTGCGGTTGACGATCTTGATCTTGCCGTCGTGGCTTGCGTCGACGAATGACTGCTCGGCGACCTGAGCCGCACCGCCGATATGGAAGGTACGCATCGTGAGCTGCGTACCTGGTTCACCGATCGACTGGGCCGCGATGACGCCGACGGCCTCGCCGCTGTTGACGGACGTACCGCGTGCGAGGTCGCGACCATAGCACTTCGCGCACACGCCGGTCTTCAGTTCGCAGGTCAGCACCGAGCGGATCCGGACCTTGGGAACCTGAGCCGCCTCGAGGGCTTCGGCCTTGTCTTCCGTGATCTCCTCGTTGCGCTTCACGATGACCTTGCCGGTCGCCGCGTCCTTCACGTCATCCGCGGCCGTGCGGCCCAGGGTGCGTTCGGTCAGCGTTGCAACGACGTTACCGCCATCCAGCACGGCTGCAACGGTGATGCCACCGGTCGAGCCGCAATCATCCTGCGTGATAATGCAATCCTGGGCCACGTCGACAAGACGACGCGTGAGATAGCCCGAGTTTGCAGTCTTCAACGCGGTGTCGGCCAGGCCCTTGCGCGCGCCGTGCGTGGAGTTGAAGTACTCCAGAACGGTGAGACCTTCCTTGAAGTTCGAGATGATCGGCGTCTCGATGATCTCGCCCGACGGCTTCGTCATCAGGCCGCGCATGCCGGCGAGCTGCTTCATCTGCGTCGGGGAGCCACGGGCACCCGAGTGGGACATCATGTAGATCGAGTTGATCTCCTTGACACGCTTGGTGGTCTCGTCCCGCTTCACGGACGAGATCTCGCGCATCATTTCCTCGGCCACGCGATCGGTACACTTCGACCACGCGTCGACGGCCTTGTTGTACTTCTCACCTTCGGTGATGAAGCCTTCCTGGTACTGCTTCTCGTACTCCTTGATCTCCTTGCGCGTCTTCTCGACGAGACCTTCCTTCGTGTGCGGCACGACCATGTCGTCCTTGCCGAAGGAAATGCCGGCCTTGTAGGCCTCGCGGAAACCCAGGGCCATGACGGCGTCGGCGAACAGGACGGTATCCTTCTGGCCGCAGTGGCGGTAGACCACGTCGATCAGCGCTGAAATCTCGGCCTTGCGCAGGACGCGATTGACCATCGAGAACGGCACGTTCGGATTGCGCGGCAGCAGTTCGGCGATCATCAGGCGACCAGGCGTCGTCTCGACGCGCACGATCGTTGGCTTGCCCTGCGCATCCACCGTGCGGTAGCGCGCCTTGATCTTGGAGTGCAGCGTGATCACGCCCTGTGCGAGGGCATGCTCGATCTCGCCCATGTCGACGAAGGCCTTGCCCTCGCCGGGTTCGCCGTCGCGGTCGAGCGAGCAATAGTAGATACCGAGCACGATGTCCTGACTGGGCACGATGATCGGCTTGCCGTTCGCGGGGCTCAGGATGTTGTTCGTCGACATCATGAGCACGCGGGCTTCAAGCTGAGCCTCAAGCGACAGCGGCACGTGGACGGCCATCTGGTCACCGTCGAAGTCGGCGTTGAATGCCGTGCAGACGAGCGGATGCAGCTGGATCGCCTTGCCCTCGATGAGGACTGGTTCAAAGGCCTGGATGCCCAGCCGGTGCAGTGTCGGTGCGCGGTTCAAAAGGACGGGATGCTCGCGGATGACCTCGGCGAGGATATCCCAGACTTCGGGGCGCTCCTTCTCGACCATCTTCTTCGACTGCTTGACGGTCGCAGACAGGCCCTTGGCCTCGAGCCGGTTGTAGATGAACGGCTTGAACAGCTCGAGCGCCATCTTCTTCGGCAGGCCGCACTGGTGCAGCTTGAGTTCGGGACCCACCACGATGACCGAGCGGCCCGAGTAGTCCACGCGCTTGCCGAGAAGGTTCTGGCGGAACCGGCCCTGCTTGCCCTTGAGCATGTCGGCGAGCGACTTGAGCGGGCGCTTGTTTGCGCCCGTGATCACGCGGCCGCGGCGACCGTTATCGAAGAGCGCGTCGACGGATTCCTGCAACATGCGCTTTTCGTTGCGGATGATGATGTCCGGCGCGCGGAGCTCCATCAGGCGCTTGAGGCGATTGTTGCGGTTGATAACGCGGCGATAGAGATCGTTAAGGTCTGACGTAGCGAAGCGGCCGCCATCAAGCGGAACCAGCGGACGCAGTTCAGGCGGGATCACCGGAACTTCGGTCAGGATCATCCACTCCGGGCGGTTGCCGGATTCGATGAGAGATTCGACAAGCTTCAGGCGTTTCACAAGCTTCTTGGGCTTGAGCTCGGATTCGGTGGTCGCGATTTCCTTGCGGAGCGACTCCTTGAGGCCAGGCAGGTCGAGGCGCATCAGCAGCTCGCGGATGGCTTCGGCGCCAATCATGGCCGTGAAGCTGTCCTCGCCGTATTCGTCCTGCGCCTTGAGGAACTCGTCCTCGGTCAGGAGGGTGCGCTCCTTCAACGGGGTCAGGCCGGGCTCGATGACGATGTAACCCTCGAAATACAGGACGCGCTCGAGATCCTTCAGCGTCATGTCGAGCAGCATGCCGATGCGCGAGGGCAGCGACTTCATGAACCAGATATGCGCCACGGGGGAGGCAAGCTCGATGTGGCCCATGCGTTCGCGGCGCACCTTGGACAGGGTTACTTCCACGCCGCACTTCTCGCAGACGATGCCGCGATACTTCATGCGCTTGTACTTGCCGCACAGACATTCGTAGTCCTTGATCGGACCAAAAATGCGCGCACAGAACAGGCCGTCGCGCTCGGGCTTGAACGTCCGGTAGTTGATCGTCTCTGGCTTCTTGATCTCGCCAAAGGACCACGACCGGATCTTTTCCGGGCTGGCAAGCGCGATACGGATACGATCAAACGACGGGGGAGCCGCGATCGGGTTGAAGATGTTGAGGACTTCCTGGTTCATGGAGTTCAGATCTCCTTCGATCGTTGTAGCGCCGGGGACAGGGTCAAGCTTCCGTCTCCGTCACAAGCTCGACGTTGAGGCCGAGTGAGCGCATTTCCTTGATCAGCACGTTGAAGCTTTCCGGGATACCGGCTTCGAAATTCTCGTCACCGCGGACGATCGCCTCGTAAACCTTGGTTCGACCGGCCACGTCGTCCGACTTCACGGTCAGGATCTCCTGAAGCGTGTAGGCGGCGCCGTAGGCCTCGAGGGCCCAGACTTCCATTTCGCCGAAGCGCTGTCCGCCGAACTGCGCCTTGCCGCCCAGCGGCTGCTGGGTCACGAGGCTGTACGGGCCGATGGAGCGCGCGTGGATCTTGTCGTCGACGAGGTGATGCAGCTTCAGCATGTAGATGTAGCCGACCGTGACGGGTCGCTTGAACGGCTCGCCGGAGCGACCATCGAAAAGTGTCACCTGTCCGGAAACATTCAGGCCGGCGATTTCGAGCATCTTGTTGATGTCGGCCTCTGTTGCACCGTCGAACACGGGCGTCGCGATATGGATGCCCTTCTCCATGCTGTGCGCCATGTCAACGAGCTGGTCGTCCGACAGATCGCCCAGGTTTCCGTCCTGGGTGAAGATCGACTTGAGGTGACGGCGCAGCGGCTCGGCCTTGCTGTCCTTCTTGTAGCGCGTGACCATCTCGCCAATCTGCTTGCCGATGCCGGCACAGGCCCAGCCGAGATGGGTCTCGAGGATCTGACCCACGTTCATGCGGCTTGGCACGCCGAGCGGATTCAGAACGATGTCCACGTTCGTCCCGTCTTCAAGGTGCGGCATGTCCTCGATCGGAACGATGCGGGAGATGACGCCCTTGTTGCCGTGGCGGCCGGCCATCTTGTCGCCGGGCTGAAGCTTGCGCTTCACGGCCACGAAGACCTTGACCATCTTCATCACGCCGGGAGGCAGTTCGTCGCCGCGGCGCAGCTTGTCGACCTTGTCGGCGAAGCGTGCCTCGAGACGCGCCTTTGCGTCGTCGTAGAGCTTGCGCATGGCTTCGACCTCGCCCTGCGCCTTTTCATTGCGCAGGCCAAACTGCCACCACAGCGCCTTGGGCAGGCCCTCGAGCATCTGCGTCGAGATCTTGCTGTCAGGAGCGATGCCCTTGGGACCGGTCGAGATCTGCTTGTTCAGGAGCAGTTCTTCCATACGACTGTAGATGTTGCGCTCGAGGATCGCGAGTTCGTCGTCACGGTCCTTGGCAAAGCGTTCGATTTCCTCGCGCTCGATGGCCTGCGCGCGCTGGTCCTTGTCGATGCCGTGGCGGTTGAACACGCGCACTTCCACGACCGTACCAGAGGCGCCGGGCGGAAGGCGAAGGCTGGTGTCACGGACGTCCGAGGCCTTCTCGCCGAAGATCGCACGCAGGAGCTTTTCTTCCGGCGTCATCGGGCTTTCGCCTTTCGGCGTGATCTTGCCGACAAGGATGTCGCCGGGGTTCACTTCCGCGCCGATATAGACGATGCCGGCTTCGTCGAGGTTCTTCAGCGCCTCTTCACCGACGTTCGGGATATCGCGCGTGATTTCCTCGGGCCCGAGCTTGGTGTCGCGGGCCATCGTCTCGAATTCCTCGATGTGGATCGAGGTAAAGACGTCATCGCGCACGATGCGCTCGGAGATGAGGATCGAGTCCTCGAAGTTGTAGCCGTTCCAAGGCATGAACGCGACGAGCACGTTGCGACCCAGAGCCAGCTCACCGAGGTCGGTCGAAGGGCCGTCGGCAACGATGTCGCCCGCCTGAACGCGATCGCCCACCTTGACCAGCGGACGCTGCGTGATGCAGGTCGACTGGTTTGAGCGCTGGAACTTCTGGAGGCGATAGATGTCGACACCCGACTTCGTCGCATCGGTTTCCTCGATGGCACGAACAACAATACGGGTGGCATCCACCTGGTCGACCACGCCCGAGCGGCGCGCGGCAATCGCGGCGCCTGAATCGCGGGCGACCACGCCCTCAAGGCCTGTGCCCACGAACGGCGCCTCGGACTCGAGAAGAGGCACGGCCTGGCGCTGCATGTTTGATCCCATGAGCGCGCGGTTGGCGTCGTCGTTCTCGAGGAATGGGATCAGGGCAGCAGCAACCGACACGATCTGGCGCGGCGATACGTCCATGAACTCGACGCGGTCGGACGGCAGCGGGATCACGTCACCAGCCTTGCGGCAGGTGATGAGGTCGTCGACAAACCGACCGCGGGCGTCGAGGGCCACGTTCGACTGAGCGATGACGTATTTCCATTCTTCCATCGCCGGCATGTAGACCACCTCGTTGGTGACCTTGCCGTCCTTCACGCGACGATACGGGCTTTCGATGAAGCCGTACTTGTTCACGCGGGCATAGGTCGCCAGCGAGTTGATCAGGCCGATATTCGGACCTTCCGGCGTTTCAATCGGGCAGATGCGACCGTAGTGCGTGGGATGCACGTCGCGGACTTCGAAACCTGCACGTTCGCGTGTCAAGCCGCCCGGGCCAAGCGCCGAGAGGCGGCGCTTGTGCGTAATTTCGGAGAGCGGGTTCGTCTGATCCATGAACTGGGAAAGCTGCGAGGATCCAAAGAACTCGCGGACGGCAGCCGCTGCCGGCTTCGCGTTGATGAGATCATGCGGCATGACCGTGTCGATCTCGACGGAGGACATGCGCTCCTTGATTGCGCGCTCCATGCGCAGAAGGCCGACCCGGTACTGGTTCTCCATCAACTCCCCGACCGAGCGCACACGACGGTTGGCCAGGTTGTCGATGTCGTCGATCTCGCCCTTGCCGTCACGCAGGTCATGGAGGATGCGGACAACCGCGAGAAGGTCTTCGCGACGCAGCGTGCGCTGCGTGTCCGGTGCGTCGAGGCCAAGGCGCGAATTCATCTTCACGCGGCCCACCGACGACATGTCGTAACGTTCGCTGTCGAAGAAGAGGCTGTTGAACAGGACCTCGGCGGTGTCGAGTGTCGGCGGTTCGCCGGGGCGCATGACACGGTATATGTCGATCAGCGCCTGCTCACGCGACTGGTTTTTGTCGACCATCAGCGTGTTGCGGATCCACGGACCGTTGGTCACGTGGTCAATATCGAGCACTGCCACTTCGTCGAAGCCCGAATTATCGAGGTCTTCGAGCAGTGCTTCTGTGATTTCGTCGCCGGCTTCCGCGTAGATCTCGCCCGTTTCGCCGTTGACCATGTCGAGGGCGAGGTAACGACCAATCAATTCCTCGGCGGGGACCAGCAGCTGGCGGAGGCCTTCCTCGGCAAGCTTGCGGGCCTTGCTGGGCAACAGCTTGCGGCCTGCCTCAAGCACGACTTCGCCGGTCTTGGCATTGCGCAGGTCATGGGTTGCCTTGAAGTTGCGCATGCGGTCAGCATCGTAGGGTGTGACCCAGCCTTCCTTGGTATGCTTGTAGGCAACGGTGCGATAGAAATGACCAAGGATTTCCTCGGCCGTGAGACCGAGCGCGAACAGAAGCGTCGTGACCGGCAACTTGCGGCGGCGGTCGATGCGTACGTAAACGACGTCCTTTGCATCGAATTCGAAGTCGAGCCAGGAGCCGCGGTAGGGAATGACGCGCGCGCCGAAGAGCAGCTTGCCGCTGGCGTGGGTCTTGCCCTTGTCGTGGTCGAAGAAGACGCCCGGAGAGCGGTGCATCTGGCTGACGATCACGCGCTCGGTGCCGTTGACGATGAAGGTGCCGAGTTCCGTCATGAGCGGCATGTCGCCCATGTAGACGTCCTGCTCCTTGATGTCCTTGACCGACTTGGCCTGCGTTTCCTGGTCCACCTCGAACACGATGAGGCGCAGCTTCACCTTCAGCGGCGCCGAGAATGTCATGCCGCGCTGGCGACATTCCTCGACGTCATATTTCGGATCCTCGAACTCGAAATGGACGTATTCAAGCCGGGATGTCTCGGAGAAGTCCGTAATGGGGAACACCGAGCGGAACACCGCTTCGAGACCCGAGTTCTCGCGTGCGTCGGGCTTCACATACATCTGGAGGAACTGCGCGTATGACTCGCGCTGCACCTCGATGAGGTTGGGAAGCTGCGCAATTTCGCCGATCCGCCCGAAATTCTTGCGCACCCTTTTGCGGTCCGTGAACGACAACGCCATGATCCATCCCTGAGCTAAAAATCGTCTCGCCTGTCGCCTTCAGGTGGGAGTTACGGAGGGGGCTCCGCGGTTCCTTCCAATCGTCATTCCGGCCTGGGGGCATCCCGAAATGACGGAAACGATCTCACCGCCCGCAAGCGCTTCACTCGCGGACGGTGAAATCGGCTTCACTTTTCTTGCCGGTTCCGCAGCTGCATGCCGCGCAAACCCCGGCCTTACTTCAACGCAACCTTTGCGCCTTCAGCCTCGAGCTTCTTCTTCCACTCTTCGGCGGTAGCCTTCGGCACGTCGGCCTTGACTTCCTTCGGTGCGCCTTCGACCAGATCCTTGGCTTCCTTGAGGCCAAGGCCGGTGAGCTCGCGCACCACCTTGATGACGTTGATCTTCTTGTCGCCCGCAGACTCCAGAACGACCGAGAACTCGGTCTTCTCTGCAGCGGCGGCGGCGGCACCACCGGCGCCCGGCGCGGCAACGGCTGCAACGGCAACCGGAGCGGCGGCGGAAACGCCCCACTTCTCTTCGAGCATCTTCGACAGCTCGGCCGCTTCCATGACGGTCAGCGTCGAGAGTTCTTCAACAATCTTTTCCAACTTGGACATTGCTTACGTTCCTTATGCTTTCAGTTCCTGGTTTCAGAAAATTCAGGCCGCTTCGCTTTTCTGGGCATAGGCGTTGATCACGCGGGCAACCTGCCCGCCTGGCGCCTGCAGAATGCTCGCGATCTTCGTCGCGGGCTGCTTGAGCATGCCGGCAATCGTTGCCCGGAGCTCGTCGAGGCTCGGGAGCGAGGCCAACGCCTCTACGCCCTTTGCATCGATGAACTGGGTTCCGACGACGCCGCCAAGAATGACGAACTTTGGGTTCGTCTTGGCGTATTCGACGGCAACCTTGGGCGCCGAAATCGGATCTTCCGAAAACGCAATGCCAGTGGGACCCTTGAGGATGTCCCCGATCGGCTTCGCGTTGGTAGCTTCCGCGGCACGCTTGGCAAGACGGTTCTTCGAGACCTTGAAGCTCGCACCAACCGCCCTCATCTGCGACCGCAGCTTTGACATGTCTGCCACGGTCATACCCTGATAGCGCGCGACCACGACGACACCGGCCTGCCCAAACCTTTCGGTGAGGCTGCCGATCACTTCCGCCTTTTGCGCTCTATCCACTTTTTGGCTCCTTTGCCTGGTTCAGTTTTCCCAACGGCCGGGATTGTTGCCCCGCCCTTCAGGCCTGCGCTTGTTACTTCCTGTCCCAAGAGCTTCAGGCACTTCACGACCGGCATGCCGGTCGTTTCACGCACGCAACCCCTGTCTATGCAGGCTGTTTCCATTAAGCTCCTCGCAGAACATGTCTGCGCGGAGCACCTGCGGTCTCGGACAGGCAGGGCCGTCGCCGACCCTGTCCACCAGCGGTCACCCGCCGGAATTCAAAATTCCCTCTATGCGAGCACCGATGCGGGCTCGACCGTCACACCTGGGCCCTGCGTCGAGGAGATCGATACCTTCTTCAGGTAGTTACCCTTCGCGGCCGGTGGCTTGGACTTCATGACCGAGTCATAGAAAGCGCGGATGTTCTCGACGAGGGCTGCTTCAGTGAAGCTCGCCTTGCCGACGCCGGCGTGGATGATGCCAGCCTTCTCGACGCGGAACTCGACCGCACCGCCCTTGGCATCCTTCACGGCCTTGGTCACATCCATTGTCACCGTGCCGACCTTCGGGTTCGGCATCAGGCCACGCGGGCCCAGCACCTTGCCGAGGCGACCGACGAGACCCATCATGTCGGGTGTCGCGATCAGGCGATCGAAATCGATCTTGCCGCTGTTCACCGTTTCGAACAGGTCATTTTCGCCTACGATATCGGCGCCAGCGGCGCGTGCTTCGTCAGCCTTTGGCCCCTTCGCGAACACTGCCACGCGCAGGTTCTTGCCCGTGCCGTTCGGCAGGTTCACCACGCCGCGGACCATCTGGTCTGCGTGACGCGGGTCAACGCCGAGGTTCATCGCGATCTCGATCGTTTCGTCGAACTTCGCCTTCGCGCGCGACTTCACCATCGCGACTGCCTCGGCCAGCGGATAAACCTTGCGCGAGTCGATGCCGACGCGGGCTGCTGACAGGCGCTTGCCCTCCTTGGGGGCCTTTTTCTTTGACGTTGCCATGACCTTAACCCTTCACCTCGATGCCCATGGAACGCGCGGAGCCGGCGATGATCTTCATCGCGGCCTCGATGTCGTTCGCGTTCAGGTCCTTCATCTTCATCTCGGCGATGCTGCGCAGGTCGGCCTGCGTCACCGTACCCTTGAACTCGAGGCCGGGCTTCTTCGAGCCGCCATCGATCTTGGCCGCCTTCTTGAGCAGGAAGGACGCCGGCGGCGTCTTGAGCTCGAGGGAGAACGACTTGTCCTGGTAGTACGTGATGATCACGGGGATCGGCATCCCCTTTTCCATCTGCTGCGTTCGCGCGTTGAACGTCTTGCAGAATTCCATGATGTTAAGACCGCGCTGACCGAGCGCGGGACCGATTGGCGGCGAGGGGTTTGCGGCCCCGGCTGCCACCTGGAGCTTGATCTGCCCCATTACTTTCTTCGCCACGAGTATTACTCCTTCTCTTTGGCTTAGCGGTTCAACGGCCCGGCTCTAGACCGGACCTCCCGCAGACACTCCGGTCAGAGCTTTTCCACCTGACCGAAATCCAGTTCGACCGGGGTTGCCCGGCCGAAAATCGAAACAGCGACCTTGAGACGCGAACGATCCTCGTCGATCTCCTCGATGATCCCGTTGAACGAAGCAAAGGGACCGTCTGCCACGCGCACCTGCTCGCCCACCTCGAAGGTGATCGCCGGCTTTGGGTGTTCGACGCCTTCCTTGACCTGGTTCAGGATGCGATCCACCTCGGCCTGCGTCACCGGCATCGGCTTGTTGCCGGTGCCAAGGAAACCCGTGACCTTCGGCGTGTTCTTGACGAGGTGGTAGGCCTCGTCGGTGAGGTTCGCCTTAACGAGCACGTAGCCGGGGAAGAACTTGCGTTCCGCGTTGACCTTCTGGCCGCGACGGATCTCGACGACTTCCTCGGTCGGCACAAGAACCTCCTGAAAGAGGTCATTCAATCCGTGCTGCTGCGCCTGCTTGCGGATTTCCTCGGCCACCTTCTTCTCGAAATTCGAGTAGGCGTGGACAATGTACCAGCGCGAGGGCGGCAATTCCTTCTTCGTGGGCGTATGCGCTTGAGCCATGTGTGACGCCTATCCCAGGATCCATTTGACGGCCGTGCTCAGCACGAAGTCGACGATGGCGAAGAAGATGATCGCCATGAAGATCATGATGAAGACAGCAATCGTGGTGACGCGTGTTTCTGCCCAGGTGGGCCAGGTGACCTTGAGGGCCTCCTGGCGCACTTCGGCGAAGAACTGCGGCGCCCGCATGAGGCGGGTGAAAAGGCTTGGCGCGGGCTGCGGCGCGGGCTCGACCGCCTTGCCACCGCCCTCGCCCGGGTTTGCCTTGTTCTTGTCGTTCGCCATCTTCGCCTTCTTTGTCCGTCTTGTCCGACTGCCGGCTTCAGCCGACCGTCATTCCTGCCTGATCCCAGTCTTGCGTTCTGGCAGGGGCGGAGGGACTCGAACCCCCGACCCTCGGTTTTGGAGACCGATGCTCTACCAGCTGAGCTACACCCCTATCGAACGCCTTACTTCGTGATCTTGACGACGACGCCCGAACCGACGGTGCGACCGCCTTCGCGGATGGCGAAGCGAAGCTTCTCTTCCATCGCGATGGGAACGATCAGCTCCACGTCCATCGTTACGTTGTCACCA
>JBILGJ010000351.1:0-3287 GCA_044351125.1 Micropepsaceae bacterium | reverse complement strand
ACCGCCGCACATCGCCCCACCGCGCCTTTGACGCGGATCGCGCCTTGGTTAGACTGCCACCATCCAACGGGATTAGAAGCCATGTCGTTCCTGAAGCGCCTTCTTGCCAGCCAACTCCTGCGCGGCTTGCTCATCGGTTCACTTGTCACGGGCGCCCTGCTCATCGGCTTTGCCTACATGTTCCGCGGCGTGCTGCCCATGCTGCTGGGCACACCGACCCCCACCATCCCGAAGGACATCGTCGCCGAGGCGACAACCTCGACGAAGGAACTGCACGAGAAGATCCGCAAGGACCTGCCCTTCGACAACACCCAGGATTTCGAGTTCGGCGCCCGCGGCTTTATCGCGACCCTCGAGAACCCGAAGATTACGGACGAAAGCGGCAAGATTGTCTTCGACCTCGCCTCCTATGACTTCCTGAAGGGCGAGGCTCCGGCCAGCGCCAACCCCAGCCTCTGGCGCCAGGCGCAGTTGCTGACCAAGCACGGGCTCTACAAGGTCGCCGACAACATCTACCAGGTCCGCGGCTTCGACGTGTCGACCGTATCGTTCATCGACACCGGCAAGAGCTACATCGTCGTCGACCCGCTGACGACCGTCGAGGTCGCGCGCGCCGCCCTGGGCCTCGTGAAGAAGCATGTCGGCGACAAGCCGGTGAAGGCGGTGGTCTATTCGCACAGCCACGGCGACCATTTCGGCGGCGTCGCCGGCGTCACGACAGAAGAAGACGTCAAGGCCGGCCGCGTGCGCATCATCGCCCCGGACGGCTTCATGGAGCACGCGATTTCCGAGAACGTGATCGCAGGCCCCGCGATGACCCGGCGCGCCCGCTTCCAGTTCGGCTCGACCCTGCCCCGCGGCCCCGAGGGCGAGATCACATCGGGCCTCGGGCCCGGCATTTCCAACGGCACGATCTCGCTGATCGCGCCCACCGACATCATCGCCAAGACGGGCGAAGTGATCGACATCGATGGCGTGAAGATGGTCTTCCAGGTGACACCCGGCACCGAGGCACCGGCCGAGATGAATTTCCACCTGCCGCAGATGCGCGCGCTTTTCATGGCCGAGAACGCCAACGCAACCATGCACAACCTGCTGCCCGCGCGCGGCGCACTGGTGCGCAACGCCAAGGACTGGGCCGACTATCTGACACAGTCGATCCGCCTCTATGGCAACGAGACCGATGTGATGTTTGCCGCCCACGGCATACCGCGCTTCGGCACCGAGGTCGTGCGCGACTACCTGACCAAGCACCGCGACGCCTACAAGTACCTTCACGACCAGACCGTGAAGCTGATGAACAACGGCCTCACCGCGACCGAGATCGCTGAACAGCTCGAACTGCCGGCAGTCCTCGCGCGCGAGTGGTACAATCGCGGCTATTACGGCACGATGAGCCACAACTCCAAAGCCATCTACCAGCGTTATATTGGCTGGTACGACGCCAATCCGGCAAACCTCAACGCGCTGCCGCCCGTCGCCGCCGGCACGCACTATGTCGAGGCCATGGGTGGCGCCGATGCCGTGATCGCCAAGGCAGACGCAGCCATCAAGGCAGGCGAATATCGCTGGGCCGCCATGCTGCTCAACCACGTCGTCTTCGCCGACGCCGCCAACACCAAGGCCCGCGAGATGCTCGCCGCAGCCTATACCGAATTGGCCTTCCGTACCGAAGCTGGAACGTGGCGCAACATCTACCTCACCGGAGCGCAGGAACTGCGCCACGGTGTCGTGGACATCGGACTGACGCGCATGAGCCTCTCCATCGTGCGCGCAACATCCACCCCGATGATGCTCGACTTCGCCGCCGTGCGATTCAACGCGCAGAAGGCCGAGGGCAAGGCGTTTCGCGTGAACCTGGTGCTCACCGACATGAACGAGACGCACCTCATCACGGTCCAGAACGGCGTGCTGATCCACGAGCAACTGCCCGAAGATCCGACCGCAGACGCCACCGTGCGCATGAAGCGGTCCGACATGCTCGAGACGATGCTGGCCGGGGTGCCGACCTCGATCAAGAAGGCCACAGGTGCAATCCGCGAGACCGGCAAGTCCGGAACCTATGACACGCTGGTCAGCCTGATCGACCCGATCGAGCAGAACTTCCCCGTCGTGACCCCCTGAGGCCTGAATGCGCGAGCCCCTGATCCTGACGACAGGTTTCGACGTCTTCCCGGGCGCGCCCGAGAACCCGACCGCCTGGGCGATCGGCGAACTGGCGCGCTCAGCATGGCAGCCCACCGGCGCGCGGCTCGAAACCGCGGTCCTGCCCGTCACTTACGACATGTGGGACAACCATGCACTGCCGCTGATCAACCGCCTGCGCCCGGTCTCGGTCATCGCCTTCGGCCTCAGTGCGAAGACCACCGGCATTACGCTGGAATCGACGGCACGCAACCAGTTGGCCATCGACCGCCCCGACTTCGCCGGAAATCACGCGACAAGCCCGCAGGTCAACCCGGACGGACCTGCGACAAGGCCCACGGCCCTGCCGCTGGCCGCCATCGAAGCGGCGCTGCGTGACGTGCATGTACCCCTCGTTCATTCCGAGGACGCGGGCGATTATCTCTGCAACATGCTGTTTTACCGCTTGCTGCACACCGCCGGCGAAACCGGCGTCCGCCAGGCGGGCTTCATCCACGTGCCTTATCTTGCAAGCCAGATCGCGCGCCTCAGCGCCACAGGCCAACAGATCGCCCATGGCGGCACGCTCGACGAAGAGGCCCTTTTGCGCGGCATGAAGACCGTCATCAGAACCTGCGCCGCGGCACTGTGAGCGCGGGGAAGGGAGTTCGTTTGTAAACCGCGCCCTGCCCAGAGGAACTCCTCCGTCTGCCCGCCGCGCTCACGCGCGCCGGTCATCCACCTCCTCACTGCGTGAGGAGGACCAAACCCTCATCGCTCTCCCTCGCTTGCGAGGGAGTACCCCGCGACAGCGGGGGGAGGGAGTTCGTTTGTGAAGCGCGCGCGCCCTGCCCAAAGGAACTCCGCCGTCTGCCCGCCGCGCTCACGCGCGCCGGTCATCCACCTCCTCACTGCGTGAGGAGCACCAGAAATGCGCCCGCTTGCTATTTGATCTTGTACCTGACCGGCATCTTCTTCGGCCCGTTCACAAAGTTCGCAGCCGAAAGCCGCGGCGTGCCGTCGAACTCGATCCACTTCAGTCGCGGAATGAGCTCATCGAACAGCGCCTTCATCTCCATCTTGGCCAGATGCTGGCCGATACAGACATGCGCGCCATACCCGAACGACAGAAGCTTGTTGGGATTGCGATCAACGCGGAAGCT
>JBILGJ010000055.1:0-10913 GCA_044351125.1 Micropepsaceae bacterium | reverse complement strand
TTGAGACCCATATTTGTGAGGGCGGCCGCCTTCTTGACGATGCCGAACGCGTGGACCAGCGCGATGGGCATGCGCTCGCCGCTGATCCTGAAATTCTCGATCGACCGCTGGGTCTGGGCACCCCAGTAGCGATCTGCCGGAACCTGGATGGGGCCAAAGGTGTCAGTTTCGGTGCGTGTCTTGGTCATCGGATTTCTTGTCGACTGGGGGACTATTTCTTGCGGAACTTGTCGAGGCTGACGACGGTGGGGCCGGATGAGGGCGCGGGCGGCTGGTCGTCTGTGCCGGGTGCTTGCTCAGTGGTCTGATTGGTTGCGTCGGCAGCCTTGGGTTCGGTTGATCTGTCCTCGGACGCCTTGGGCGCCTGGGGCTGCGGTGACGGTTCCTCAGCCCGGGGCGGAGGCGGAGCCTCGGTGCCGGGTGGTGCCGAGAACTGGAGGCCAAACTGCTGGGAGGGGTCGGCAAACTGGCGGATCGCTCCGAAGGGAACCCGCAGCATCTCGGGGACCTTGTTGAAACTGAGCCCAACCTCGAATGCGTCGTCCTCGACCTTCAGGTTCCAGAACTGGTTCTGGAGGACGATCGTTATCAGCTCGGGATAGCGGGCCTTCATGGCATCCGACAGTCCGACGCCCGGGTCGCGGGTGTCGAAGGTGATGTAAAAGTGATGGTTGCCCATCACGCCACCCTTGGCCACGTGCTTCAGCGCCTCGCGCACGATGCCCCGCTGCGCGCGATCCATCTCGCGCTGCGCGCTGTCCACGAGGCGGGCATAGCCGATCCAATCCTTGGAGCTCATGTTGCAAGTTTTAGCAGCCACCGGCGGGCGGTCGCAAGGCGTGCCGGGTGGAGATCCGGTCGCAGGGTGGCGCTGCGTTTCCCGCAAACGGGTGTTCATGTCACGCCTGCGTTGCTTCATTTTGCTCCACTTGTGGTTTGCATGGTAGATGTCGCCAACCGGTGCTTCGCGTCGTTGACCGGACAGAACATTCCAATACGGGGATCCGTCATGATCAAGGAATTCAGGGAATTTGCACTCAAGGGGAACGTGGTTGACCTTGCGATCGGTGTCATCATCGGTGCTGCATTCGGCAAGATCGTCGATTCAATGGTGGGGGACATGATCATGCCGATGATCGGCGCCTTGGGCAGCGTCGACTTTTCGAACTACTTCATCGGCCTGAACGAGGGTGTGACGGCGACCGTGCTGGACGAGGCCCGCAAACAGGGTGCCGTCCTTGCGTGGGGCAAGTTCGTGACCGTCATGATCAATTTCCTGATCATCGCATTTGTCCTGTTCCTGGTTGTCAAGGGAATGAACAGGCTGAAGCGCCAGCCTGTGCCCGCGCCGACCGTTCCGGTCGAGCCGTCTGCAGAAGTGAAACTGCTCAGCGAAATCCGGGATCTGCTGTCCAAGCGCTAGGCTGTCGTGTCTTGATGGGGCGCCCGGCGTGCGACGCCGGCGCCCCTTTTCATTCGGTTTTGCGGCCTTAATCTGCGGCGGTCTTGAGCGAGCGCGATCCCATTCCCGACCTGAGCGGACAAGCAGCGCGCCCGGGCGGCTTTCGCGGGCCGTTCCGGCATCGCAATTACCGGCTGTACTTCGTCGGGCAACTCATCTCGCTTGTCGGTTTTTGGATGCAGTCGATTGCGCAGGCATGGCTTGTCTATCGGCTGACGGATTCGCCCCTGCTGCTGGGCTTTGCAGGCTTTGCCGGGCAGATACCCATGCTTGTTGTCACGCCGTTTGCGGGCGTGCTGGCTGACCGCATTCCACGGCAACGGATCCTTTTTTTCACGCAAGCGGCAATGATGGCCTGCGCCATTGTGTTCGCGGGCCTCGCGATTGTCGGTGTCATAGAGGTCTGGCACATCATTCTCATTGCCTTCCTGTCAGGGATTGCCAATGCCTTCGATGTCCCCACGCGGCAGTCCTTCACGGTTGAGCTGGTCGGGCGGGCGGACCTTCCGCGGGCCATTGCGCTCAATTCCATCATGTTCAATGCGGCACGCCTGATAGGGCCTGCCATTGCGGGCGTCCTTGTCGCCGTCATCGGCGAAGGGTGGTGCGTTGCGCTCAATGCCGCTTCCTATGTTGCCGTCATTGTCAGCCTTGCCATGCTCAATGTCGAACCGCAGCCGGTCCGCGAGCCCAGCCATCCCTTGAGCGACCTCAAGGCGGGCTTTGAGTATGTCACGACCCATCCGCGCATACGCTCTATGCTGTTGCTGCTTGCGCTTTCGAGCCTGTTCGGGACCTCCTACCTGACCTTGATGCCCGTGTTTGCGCGTGACGTGCTTCATGGAAGCTCGGACCTGCTTGGGTACATGATGTCCGCGGTAGGGGCTGGCGCGCTTGCGGGTGCCGTCGTGACTTCACGCATATCGACGTCACACATGAGGCTTGTGCCTTGCCTCGCGTCCGCCTTGTTCGGCGGTGCGCTTGCGGCCTTTGCGCTGTCGGAGATGATCTGGCTCTCGCTGTTGCTGCTCGTGCCCGCGGGGTTTGGCATGATGTCGATGGGTGTAGCGACGAACACGCTGATCCAGGGCATCGTGGCGGACACGATGCGAGGTCGGGTCATGGCCTATTACGTGATGTCCTTCATCGGCATCGTTCCTGTGAGCTCCCTTCTGGCCGGATGGATTTCCCATGAGGTTGGTGCGCCGATCACGCTCGCGGCTGGAGGTATCCTTTGCGTGGTTGCTGCGACGTGCATGTGGGTTTTGCAGGCGCGCTCCCGCGTGGACGGTCCTTGAGGGCGGGTGGGGCGATGGCTGATGTGATTTTCGAAAAGCGCTCCGGCAAGTACGATGCGAGGCTGGTGCTGCGCGATGGCGCGTGGCTGGAGACGCCTTGCCCCAAGCAGGCCCCCATTCTCCACGACATGTTCCATCATGCGGTCGAGACCATACTGGGGCGGCGTGGCTTCCTGCATCGTCATGCAGCCGGCGAGGGTGAGGGCTTCCGCATGACGCCCGAGGCTGTCAGTGAAGCACTGGAGCGGCTGGTCGAGACCATGCAGGCCGACAGCTGGAGCGGGCGACCCGATCCGGCCGAGGTAATCGATCTCTATCTGGCAACCTGCGCAGTGCGCGGCGATGCGCCGATCCCGGTGACGGCGGATGACATCGTCGCGATCCGGGTGGCCATTGATGACCTGGCGGCGCGCTGGGCGCAGGTGCCTGTCGGCGGGCGCCTTGTCGTTTCGGTGTGATCTGGGGGTTAAATCAAGTGGAGGGGCTTCTGTTGCCCGGTGCCCCTCCGAACCGCGCTTGCCTGGTTAGGCAGCGAGTACCATTTCATTATCGTTGGCACATGTACGATTAGCCCGATAACGGCGGAACCATGCCGAGCGAAAGCAACGTCTTTACGCGTTCGTCGATCCTGTTTCACCCCCATCAGCCGGGCAGTGCCCTTGTGTCAGGCCCGCTGCCGGGATGGTGGAGGTGCCGGGTACCGCCCCCGGGTCCGATCCGTTTATTGCACGCACGTTTATCGCCATAGCCGGTTGCCCGGCTCTTTCTATATAGGGTGTTCGCGTTAAAAATTGAAGGCTGGGGATTGGTCGGTTTTCCGGGCTTTTGGGGAATGCCGGGCGCGGGCTAGTCTGGTGGACGGACAAATGGTGAGCTGATGCGCCAATATCATGAGCTGATGGAACGCGTCCTGCGCCAAGGCGTGAAAAAGCACGATCGGACGGGTACGGGTACGCTCTCGGTGTTTGGCCACCAGATGCGGTTCGACCTCGAAGACGGGTTTCCGCTTCTGACGACGAAAAAACTTCACCTGAAGTCGATCGTCCATGAGCTGCTCTGGTTCCTGAAGGGTGACACGAATGTGCGCTACCTTCAGGACAATGGCGTGCGCATCTGGGACGAATGGGCGGATGAGAAGGGCGATCTGGGGCCCGTCTATGGGGCGCAGTGGCGCTCGTGGCCTGCGCGGGATGGGGGCACGATCGACCAGATTTCGAACCTCATCGCCCAGATCCGCAGGAACCCTGACTCGCGCCGGCTGATCGTGACAGCCTGGAACCCGGCAGATGTTGATCGCATGGCGCTGCCGCCGTGCCACTGCCTGTTCCAGTTCTATGTGGC
Source organism: Micropepsaceae bacterium (assembly GCA_044351125.1). Taxonomy (GTDB): domain Bacteria; phylum Pseudomonadota; class Alphaproteobacteria; order Micropepsales; family Micropepsaceae; genus SZUA-430. Next base: position 6,812 of record JBILGJ010000055.1, on the reverse strand, counting down.
GGAGGGACGCATTTCCTGCCAGCTTTACCAGCGCTCGGCTGACATCTTCCTCGGGGTTCCTTTCAACATCGCGTCCTACGCGCTGCTGCTGATGATGGTGGCGCAGGTGACGGGGCTCAAGCCTGGCGAGTTCATCCATAGCTTTGGCGATGCGCATCTCTACCTGAACCATATCGAGCAGGCCGAGTTGCAGCTGTCGCGCGTGCCATACGCGCTTCCGCGCATGCGGCTCAATCCGGATGTCCATGATGTTTTCGGATTCCGTTACGAGGATTTCGCGCTCGGAGGCTATCAGGCCCACCCCCATATCGCAGCCCCGGTGGCGGTTTGAGCGCCGGGCTTTCCATTCGTCCTGCGACCGTTGCGGATGCCGGCCTTGTGATGGATTTCATCCGCGCGCTGGCTGTCTACGAGAAACTCGAACATGAGGTCGATGCCAGCGTGGAGGACGTGCGCGCGGCTCTGTTTGCGCCGCAGCCCCGTGCCTTCTGCGACATTGCTGCGTGGGACGGTGTGCCGGCGGGGTTTGCCCTCTGGTTCTACAATTTCTCGACGTTTCGCGGGCGGCACGGGATCTATCTGGAGGATCTCTTCGTCTTGCCGGACCTGCGTGGCCGGGGGATCGGCAAGGCGCTTCTCCTGGGCCTTGCGCAGCGAGCCGTGCGAGAGGGGTGTGCGAGGGTGGAGTGGTCCGTGCTCGACTGGAACAAGCCTGCGATCGACTTCTATACCTCGCTGGGCGCAGTCCCGATGGATGAGTGGACGGTGTTCCGCCTGACGGGTGACGCCCTCGTCCGTGCGGGCCGACCATGAGTGAGCCCGTGCTCTCACTGATTGTCGCGGTTGCCGAAAATGGCGTCATCGGCCGCGATGGCGGGTTGCCATGGCGCATTCCTGAAGACCTGAAGTGGTTCAAGGCGCGCACCATGGGCAAGCCCATCGTCATGGGGCGCAAGACCTGGGAGAGTTTTCCGAAGCGACCCCTGCCCGGACGCACCAACATTGTCGTGACCCGGCAGGCGTCCTATGTCGCCGAGGGCGGCGTGGTGGTTGCCTCGCTCGAGGCTGCGCTGTCGGTTGCCCGCGGCGAGGCGCCTGCGGAGATCATGATCATCGGCGGGGCCGAACTCTATGCGCAGGGCCTGCCGCTTGTGCAGCGCATCTACCTGACGCAGGTGGCTGACCATGTGGAAGGCGATGCGTTCTTTCCGCCATTCGACCGCAGCGAGTGGCGCGAACGCGTCGAGGCGGTCCATCCCCGTTCCCCCGAGCAACCGATCGGCTATAGTTTCATCGTTCTTGAGCGAAAGGATTTCCTGAATGAGCGTGCGTGAGATCGCCAGCGGCCTGAGGTTTCCGGAGGGTCCGATTGCTATGCCGGATGGCAGCGTGATCATCGTTGAAATTGCCCGCCAGACGCTGACGCGCGTCTGGAATGGCAAGGCCGAGGTGATTGCAACGCTGGGAGGCGGGCCGAATGGCGCGGCGCTGGGGCCGGATGGTGCTGTTTATGTTACCAACAATGGCGGCTTCGAGTGGCATGAGAGTGGTGGGCTGCTTGTCCCCGGTGACCGTCCACATGACTATGCCGGAGGGCGCATTGAGCGCGTCGACCTGAAAAACGGCAAGGTCGAGCGGCTGTATGATGCCTGCGACGGGCTGAAGTTCAACGGTCCGAATGACCTTGTGTTCGACAATAATGGCGGTTTCTATTTCACGGATCTTGGCAAGAGCTATGGCCGGTTGCATGACCGGGGTGCCGTCTATTACGCAACGCCGGATGGAAAGCATGTGCGCGAGGTCGTGTTCCCGATCATGAACCCGAATGGCTGCGGGCTTTCGCCGGACGGGAAGACGCTCTATGTCGCGCAAACGCATGAAGGGCGGCTCATGAAGTTCGACATCGTGTCCCCGGGTGTCGTTGCTCCGCGGACGGGTCCGCTTAACGGTGACCTGGTGTGCGGCTTGCCGGGCCTGCAACTCTTCGACTCGCTTGCGGTGGAGGCCAATGGCCGCATCTGTGTGGCGACCATTTCCTTCCCGACGGGTGGCGTCACGTCGATCGCGCCGGATGGGTCCTACGAGCAGTATCCGTTCGCGGATCCGCTGGTGACGAATATCTGCTTCGGCGGTGCGGACATGAAGACCGCCTATGTCACGCTGTCGGGCACAGGCAAGCTGGTGGAGATGCCGTGGCCACGGCCCGGGCTGAAGCTGAACCACGCACACTGAGCGAGGCGCGTGGGGCAGGCCGAATTGTTGCGCCTGCAAATCAACTTGCGGATGTAATTTCTCCAAGCTGACCGGGGCTTGGGGTTTTCCAACATTCTGTTCACTTGTCGGACAGGATGCGATCGCCTAAATCCGCATCGCGTCCTTACTGGACCGATTTGGAAGACATGAAGGGAAGATACACATGAAGCGCATTTTTGCAGGTCTTGCGATTGCCGCCATGAGCGTGACGATGGCCATCGCCGCCGATGATCCGATGGCGAGCCGCTATGGCAACACCGTTGTCATCACCGGTCCCGATGGCAAGGAAGTTGGCCGCATCTATTACGATGCCGACAAGAAGGTGTCGCGCAAGATGGCCGATGGTTCCGAGGTAAAGGGCACCTGGGCGCTCGAGGGCGGCAAGCTCTGCTTCTCGCAGACCGCGCCGGCGCCGAAGCCGGAAGAGGCCAAGCAGTGCTCTGATTTCCCGGGCGCGAAAAATGTCGGCGACAGCTGGGACGTTGCCACGCCGCAGGGCAAGCTGAAGGCGACGCTGGCAAAGGGCCGTCCGTAAGACTGTCTGCCGTCAAGCGGCAAGACGGGGGCCGGTGCGCACATGCGCGCCGGCCCCTTTTTCATTCGAAGGTGATGGTTGGAGCGGGGCGCTGTGTCCCCGCCTTGAGCTTTGCCGCGATCTTGCTTGCTATTGCGAGGAAGGCTTTTGCCTGAGGTGAGTCAGGTTGGGTGGCGCTGATGGGGGCGCCGGCGTCCGAGGTCTCGCGGATCGACAGGTGCAGCGGTACTTCGCCCAGGAAGTCGCATTCGATCGTCCCCGCGGTCTCGCGTGCGCCGCCGTGACCGAAGATGTGGGTCTCATTGCCGCAGTGCGGGCAGACGAACGTGCTCATGTTCTCAACCATTCCGAGCACTGGCACATGGGTGCGCCTGAACATGGCGAGGCCCTTGCGTGCGTCGATGAGTGCAATGTCCTGGGGTGTCGAAACAATTACAGCGCCGCCCAGTGGAACGCGCTGGGCCAGCGTCAGCTGCGCGTCGCCGGTGCCTGGCGGCATGTCGACCAGCAGGACGTCCAGTGGGTCCCAGTCGACGTCGAACAGCAACTGCGTGATCGCGCTCATGACCATGGGGCCGCGCCAGATCATGGGCTGGTCGTCGTTCACGAGTGAGCCGATCGACATGGTCTTCAGGCCCCAGGCCTGCATGGGTTGGAGTATTTTCCCATCCTTCGATGTGGGCTTTCCCTTGAGTCCGAGCATTTTCGGTATCGACGGTCCGTAAATGTCGGCGTCGAGGATTCCGGTCGAAAATCCAAGGGATTGCAAGGCGATTGCAAGGTTTACCGTGACCGTCGACTTGCCGACGCCGCCCTTGCCGCTGGCGACTGCGATGATGGTGCCTACTCCTTTAGGGCTACGCTGGCGCTCGGCTGGTGGCTGCTGCGGTGAAGGGGCCGGCGCACGGTGTGCAGTCAGGACGGCCGACACCGACCTTACACCAGACAGGGACAGGACGGCTTTCTCGCATGCCTGACGCAGGGGCTCCCTCGAGTTTCCATCCTTTGCGTCCACTTCGACTGCAAATGAAACGTGTCCGTCCTTGATGGTGAGGCCCTGGATCATACCGCGGGACACGATGTCGGCGCCGCTCTGCGGATCAGGAATGTTCCGGAGTGTCTGGAGAATGGTCTCTGTCGTGAGGGAGGACATTGTTTTGCCAATCATTTCGAGCCCTTGAAGCATATCCGCGCCGCGCCATCTAAGGGAGCGGGGCTTGGACGCCGGCGGGTTGGTCTGCTGTTGCGGGTGCAGGCTTTAGGAACTTATAAACCGCTCTGGACGGTACATCCATTGTGGTTTGTGTCGATTGATTCGCCAACGCGGGATGTGCCGCCATGCCTGCATGCAGGGACGTGGTCAGCATCCGGCGCCGAAGCGATCGCCGAGGGAGATGAAAGCGTTATGCCTTGGAATGACAACAAGGGCGGGGGATGGCCTCCCGGCGGCGGTGGCAGGGGACCCTGGGGTCAGGGTCCCTCGAACAATGGTGGCGGGGGGCGTGGTCCCAACAATGTGAGGCCGCCCGATCTCGAAGACATCTTCAAGCGGTTGCGTGAGTACATGCGCCGTTGGTTTCCAAACCAGTCGCCAAACTCGATGATGCTGGCGCTTGGTGGGGGCGGGCTTCTGTTCCTGTGGGTGCTGACTGGCGTCTACCAGATCCAGCCCGCCGAGCAGGGCGTCGTGCTGCGCTTCGGGCAGTATGTCGACAAGCTGGGGCCGGGTTTGCACGTCCGCCTGCCTTATCCGATCGAGACGGTGCTGCGCCCGAATGTCGAGGCGGAGAACCAGTTGAACGTCGGCTTCATCCGCGAGAGCGGCGATGCAGACGCTCCGTCCATCGACATCTCGGCCGAGAGCATCATGCTTACGGGCGACGAGAACGTCGTCGACCTTGACTTCGATGTGTTCTGGAAGGTGGCCGACGCCGAGAAGTATCTGTTCGAGGTGAAAGACGTCGAGAACACGATCAAGGCTGTTGCCGAGAGTGCGATGCGCGAAGTCGTCGGCAACAACAAGATCGAAACGGTCCAGACTGAAGGTCGTGTCGTTGTCCAGCAGGAAGTCCAGAAGCTGATGCAGAAGACGCTGGACACCTACAATGCCGGCGTTACCGTCACGCGCGTCATCCTGCTGAAGGTTGATCCGCCGGTGCAGGTGATCGACGCGTTCCGCGACGTGCAGGCTGCCCGCGCCGACCAGGAGAAAAGGCGCAACGAGGCGCAGAAGTACCAGAACACGATCGTTCCGCAGGCGCGCGGTGACGCAGCCAAGATCGTCCAGGATGCGGAAGCCTACAAGCAGAAGTCCATAACCGAGGCGCAAGGTGAAGCGCAGCGCTTCAACTCGATCCTTGACCAGTACAGGAATGCAAAGCAGGTCACGCGCGAGCGCATGTATCTGGAGACCATGCAGAAAATTCTGGGCAACACGAACAAGATCGTGATCGAGAACAAGAATGGCGTCATCCAGTATCTGCCGATGCCCATGCCCGAGCTTCGCCGGTCGCAGAGCCCGGATGTAACGCCGCAGGGAGGCAACTGACATGCAGAGGATTGTTTCATTTGCCCTGATCGGGCTTGGTGTGCTGGCTGTCGTTCTCTTCCAGTCGGTCTTCGTGGTGCAGCAGATGCAGCTGGCCCTGATCACACAGTTCGGTGAACCTGTCCGCGTGATCAAGGAGCCGGGGCTCGCGCTCAAGGCTCCGTTCATCCAGAACGTGATTGTGCTGGACAAGCGCATTCTGGAACTCGATGCCACGCCGGAGGAGGTCATTGCCTCCGATCGCAGGCGCATCGTCGTCGATGCGTTTGCCCGTTACCGGATCTCAGACCCGCTGCGCTACTATCAGTCGCTGCGCACGGATGCGCTGGCCCAGCAACGGCTTTCGTCCATCCTGAGCTCGAGCCTTCGCGGCGAGCTTGGCAAGCGGCCCTTTGCTGCATTGCTGTCGGCTGACCGGCAAAGCCTCATGACCTCGATTCGTGACCAGATGCGCAACCAGGCGCAGGCGCTGGGCATTGAGGTCGTCGATGTGCGCATCCGGCGAGCCGACCTGCCGAAGGAGAACCTGGACAGTGTGTTCGGGCGGATGCAGACCGAGCGCCAGCGCGAGGCTGCAGGCTATCGGGCAAGCGGTGACGAAGAGGCGCAGCGCATCAAGTCGGCTGCGGACAAGGAAGTCACGATCATCAAGGCTAACGCCACGAAGCAGTCCGATATCCTGCGCGGCGAAGGCGAGGCCGAGCGCAACCGCATACTCGGTGATGCCTATGGCCGGGATCCGGAGTTCTTCGAGTTCTACCGGTCGCTCACGGCTTACGAGCAGTCGATGAGTTCGAGCAACACCACGCTGGTGATCTCGCCGGACAGTCCGTTCTTCAAGTATTTCCAGAAGGGCCAGACGGGGCGATAGGCAGCCGCTAAACCGAATATTTACCGCGAACAGCGCTGATCATCAGGTCAGCGCTGTTTTTGTTTTCGGGGTCTGTCGTGCGGTTGCATGAAGTGGTTCGTGGCCTTGTGTGCCTGCTGTCTGCTGTCGGAGCCATGGCTCTGTCCTTGCCCGCGCGCGGGCAGGCACTGCCCGAGAACGTGGCCGAACTGGTGAGCCGGGCGGCGCCGTCGGTCGTCAGCATCTCTGCGGCTCGTGCGCCCGCTTCGGATGGCAGGGACGGCCGGTCGATTGGCACCGGCTTTGTCGTCGATGCGTCCGGACTTGTTGTAACGAACAGCCACGTGATCGATGGTGCGCAGGAGATCCTTGTCACATTCTCGGATGGAGCACGCCGCGTTGCGCGCGTGGCCGGGGTGGACGCCGCCAGCGACCTTGCGCTTCTGCGCGTGCCGCGGGACAGGGCGCTGCATCCCCTGGCGCTGGGAGACTCGGAACGAGCGCGCCCAGGGGACTGGGTTGTTGCCATCGGCAGCCCGTTTGGCCTTGGCGGCAGCGTATCTGCCGGCGTAATCAGCGCCCGAAACCGGCAGATCGAATCGGAGCGGCTTGAAGACTTCATCCAG
>JBILGJ010000350.1:0-3312 GCA_044351125.1 Micropepsaceae bacterium | reverse complement strand
GACCCAAGGTTTTGGGGGACATGTTGAGCTGGTGAACCCCCATGGAGGCGAGCTCTTCGGTCGTCCGGTCGCCACCTCGATTGCGGCCCTCACCCGCACCCCCGACCTTGCCATCATCGCCACGCCTGCGCAGGGCGTCCCGGCGATCATCGCAGAGCTTGGCAGCCGCGGCACGCGCGCAGCCATCGTCATCACGGCGGGATTCGGTGAACTGGGCGAGCAGGGCGCAGTCCTGCAGCAGCAGATGCTCGAGGCCGCCCGCCCCCATGCCCTGCGCATTGTGGGCCCGAACTGCATAGGGGTCCTCGCGCCCGAGGCAGGCCTGAACGCAAGCTTTGCCCACCGCATGGCGCTGAAGGGAGGAACCGCCTTCCTGACGCAGTCGGGCGCGATGCTGACCTCCGTGCTCGACTGGGCCAGTGCCCGCGGCATCGGCTTCTCGATGATGGTGTCGCTGGGCGGCATGGCCGACGTCGATTTCGGCGACATGCTGGACTATCTCGCCAATGACCCCTCGACCAACGCGGTGCTCCTCTATGTCGAGAGCATCACCAACGCCCGCAAGTTCATGTCAGCCGCGCGCCGTTGCGCCCGGCAGAAGCCCGTGATCGTCGTGAAGTCGGGCCGCCACGGCGAAGGTGCCGCGGCTGCGCGCTCGCACACGGGCGCACTGGCCGGGTCGGATGCCGTGGCCGACGCCGCCTTCCGGCGTGCCGGCCTCCTGCGCGTTCGGTCCATCGACGATCTCTTCGGCGCGCTGGAGGCCCTCTCCGCCGCGCAGGAACCCGTGGGCAACCGCCTCGCGATACTCACCAATGGCGGCGGCGCCGGCGTGTTGGCCACCGATCACCTGATTGACGAGGGTGGCCGGCTGGCAAGTCTGGCCAATGATACCATCAAGGGGCTCGACGCCGTGCTGCCGTCAAACTGGAGCCGCGCCAACCCTGCCGACATCATCGGCGATGCCGACGCGGAACGCTACACGCAGGCCACCCGCGCCCTGCTCGAGGATCCAGGGGTCGACGCGTTGCTCGTGCTGAACTGCCCCGTTGCGGTGGCAAGCTCGACCGACGCGGCCGGAGCCGTGGCCGACGTCGTGGCCGCAGCCCGCGCACAAGGCAATCGCAAGCCTGTCTACGCGGCCTGGCTGGGCGAGCAGTCCGTCATCGACGCGCGCAAGCGCCTGGACCAGGCGGGCCTGCCCGTGTTTTCAACACCCGAGGCGGCTGTGACCGCCTTTATGCATCAGGTGCGCCGACAGGAATTGCAGGACCTGCTGATGCAGGTCCCCGCCGCGCATGATCGGGTCGAGGCACACGACGCGCAAGCCGTGCAGGCGATCGTCAGGGCGGCGCTGGCCGAGGGCAGGGAGTGGCTGAGCCCAGTCGAGGCAACCGCCATCCTGCGCAACTATGGCATCCCTGTCGTCGACCTCCGTGTGGCGGCGACACCCGAAGAAGCCCAGAAGCTTGCGACCCAGATGGGGTTCCCGGTAGCCCTTAAGATCATGTCGCCCGATGTCGTTCACAAGTCCGATGTCGGCGCGGTCGTGCTGAACCTGCGCGACGGACCCGCTGTGGCCCGCGCTGCCGCGACCATGCTCCTGCGTCTCGCCGAGGTGCAGCCCGGCGCACGCATCGACGGTTTCATCGTGCAGCCCATGGCAGCCCGCCCCGGCGCCCATGAGCTGATCGTCGGCCTCTCGGAAGACCCGCTGTTCGGTCCTGTCCTGATGTTTGGACAGGGCGGCACCGCGGTCGAAGTTGTCAGGGACCAGGCGCTCGCGCTGCCACCCATCGACACGGGGCTCGCCCGCGACCTTGTAGCCCGCACCCGCGTCGCGCGCCTGTTGCGTGGCTACCGCGACCGCCCGCCGGCGAACATGGAAGCAATCGTGCGCACCATCCTGGCCGTGCAGGCCATCGCCGTGGACCTGCCTGCCCTGAAGGAACTCGACATCAACCCGCTCTGGGCCAACGAGCAGGGAGTGCTCGCCCTCGACGCGCGCATGCGCGTGGCGCCCGAGCAGCGTCCCGGCACGACGCGCTTTGCGATAAGGCCCTATCCGGCCGAGCTCGTCCGCGACATCGCCGATCGTGAGGGCAAGCCATATTCGATGCGGCCGATCAGGCCGGATGATGCGCCCGCGCTCCAGGCAGCGATCGCCGGCAGCAACCCCGACGACATCCGCATGCGTTTCTTTCAGGCGCTGCATCAGTTGCCGGACAGCCTCGCACGGCGCCTGACGCAAATCGACTATGACCGTGAGATGGCCTTCGTCGTGATCGACCCGTCCACCGCCGAGGGAGTGGGCGTTGTGCGCCTCTCGCTCGATCCCGACCGGCAGCGCGGCGAGTACGCGATCATCGTCCGCAGCGACCGGCACGGCACGGGGCTCGGGTTTCGCATGATGCAGGAGATTATCGCCTACGCGCGTTCGCTTGGCGTGCGGCAGGTCTATGGCGATGTAATGTCCGAGAACCGCGCCATGCTTGACATGGCAAGCGAGCTTGGTTTCCGGACAGCCGCATCGCCGGAACCGGGCGTCGTCGAAGTCACGCTGGACTTGCAGGCATGAAAAAGCGGCGCCGGAGGGGGATCCGGCGCCGCGGGGCAATCTGGGGCATGCCCGGCCAGTGCAGCCTTATGCGGCGCTGGCAACCTTGGCCTCGACGACCTTGGCCTGCGAGGGGCCCGAGGCCGTGATCGAGATCTTGCGGGCCCGCTTCTCTTCCGGGATCACCCGTACGATATCGATGTGCAGCAGGCCGTGCTCGAGGCGGGCGCCACGGACCTCCATGTGGTCGGCCAGCTGGAAGCGACGCTCGAACGAGCGCCCGGCAATTCCCTGATAGAGGAACTGTCCCTTCTGCTCGTCGGCCACACGCCGACCTGTCACGGTCAGCACGCCTTCCTTCACCTCGATCGAAAGGTCGGCATCGCCAAAGCCGGCGACGGCCATCGTGATGCGGTAGTCGTTGTCCGCGACCTGCTCGATATTGTAGGGCGGGTAGCTGTTGGTCGCCGTGTCGACCTGTGCGACGCTCTCAAGCAGGTTTGCGAGACGGTCAAAGCCGACGGTCGAACGGTAAAGCGGCGAAAAATCAAATCCACGCATGGTGTTTCATCCTTTCAAGCGATGAGTGTGGAAACCCTCCGTGATGGCAGGATTTCCGGTCCATTTGCCCGTCGTGGGAAGCCCTTCAAGGCGCCTCCCTCAGGCTCAATCGACATGGGGATCACTCCGTGCGCCGTCAAGGGGCGGTGGTGGCCGGATTGCCTGTGTTAACCTGTTCGGGAAGCGATTCTCGT
>JBILGJ010000349.1:0-3318 GCA_044351125.1 Micropepsaceae bacterium | reverse complement strand
CCCATGCCGTTGATGCCGACTTTCATCTCGCCTCCGCCCTGCGAAGGGCACTTGTCCCGCCATGGCCAGCAGGACCAGGAACACCCTCGCCTCTTCCTCGGCCCGAGAGATATCGGCTGTTTATGACAGTCTCAAGAACCCGACTGCAGGCGGCGATCAGCATGGGCCACCGGACAGAGGCTTAAAGACGCAAGCCCCGCAACCGCAGCGCATTGCCGATCACACTGACCGAACTGAGCGACATGGCACCCGCTGCAAGCCCGGGGTTCAGCATGACACCGAACAGCGGCCAGGCCAGTCCGGCTGCCGCCAGAACGCCAACGGCATTGTAGACAAACGCCAGGAACAGGTTCTGCCTGATATTGCCCATCACGGCCCGCGCAAGGTCGTGGGCCCGCGCGATACCGCGCAGATCACCCCTGACAAGGGTGACGCCTGCACTCTCCATCGCCACGTCTGTACCGGTGCCCATGGCAATGCCCACATCGGCCGCAGCAAGAGCTGGCGCATCGTTGATACCATCACCCGCCATCGCAACCACATGGCCGCGATGCTGCAATTCCCTGACATGCGCGAGCTTGCCCTCGGGCGAAACCCCGGCGATCACTTCGGAAATGCCCACGGCCTGCGCCACCCGGCGGGCCGAAGCCTCGTTGTCGCCGGTCAGCATGACGATACGAAGGCCCCGCGCCCTGAGACCCTCAAGCGCCATCTGTGCCGTGGCCTTCACAGGATCAGCCAGGCATATGCCGCCCGCAACCTTGCCATCGACAGCGACGAACACCGTCGATTGCCCACGCTCAAGCAGTACCATGGCACGGGCACGACTTGCATCATCAAGTGCCCCCAGCCGCTTCATCAGGTTCAGGTTTCCAGCAGCAACCCTGCGCCCCCCGACAGTCGCCTCGACGCCCTCCCCGGTATGGGACACGAAGCCACTTGCAGCCATCAGCCGCCCGCCACGCGCAGAAGCCTCCCTCACAAGCGACGCGGCAAGCGGATGCGCACTGCCTTGCTCGACGCTTGCCACCAGCGCGATCAACTCGTTCTCTGGCAGCCCCGCCATCAGCTCCACATGCGTGACGACCGGGCGCCCCTCGGTCAGGGTTCCCGTCTTGTCGACGACGAGAACCGTCACCTTCTCAAGCCGCTCGAGGCTTTCGGCCTGCCGCACCAGAACACCGGCCTGTGCGCCGCGCCCGACGCCCACCATGATCGACATGGGTGTCGCCAGACCAAGCGCGCACGGACACGCAATCACCAGAACGGAAACGGCCGCCACGATGGCAAAGGACAGTCGCGGCTCGGGCCCCAGGGTCATCCATCCCGCGAAGGCCAGAAGCGCGACCAGCCCCACCGCGGGCACGAACCACGCTGAGACGCGGTCAGCGAGTTGCTGGATGGGCGCGCGGCTGCGCTGCGCCTGCGCCACAAGGCCCACGATCCTGGCAAGCACGGTCGTCTCGCCAACAGCGCGCGCTGCAAGCACGAAGGTCCCGGCCTGGTTGATGGTACCGGCAATGACGGTATCGCCAGGACCTTTGCGAACGGGAACAGGCTCACCGGTCAGCATGGCCTCATCGACGCTGCCCTCGCCCTCGCTCACCAGACCATCAACCGGGATTCGGTCACCCGGGCGGATACGCACCATGTCCCCTTCCTTCAGGCGCGCAACACCCACAGTCTCCTGGGTGCCGTCGGCCATCACACGCAAGGCCGTCTCGGGCACAAGGCTCATCAAGGCACAGATGGCGCCCGCAGTCTGCCGCCGCGCGCGCAACTCCAGGACCTGCCCAAGGAGCACAAGCGTGACAATCACTGCCGCCGACTCGAAATAGACCTCGACACCGCCGTGATGCGACTGCAGCGCAGACGGAAACAGCGACGGAAAAACCATCGCCACCACGCTGAAACCAAAGGCGGCGCCCGTACCCATCGCAATCAGCGTGAACATGTTCAGGCTGCGGTTGATGATCGACTGCCAGCCACGCACGAAGAACGGAAGCCCGCACCAGGCAACAACCGGCAGGCAAAGCAGGAACTGCAGCCACTGCGACACCCGCATGTCGAGATTGTGCAGCACGACCCAGCCCATCTCGGCGCTCCCCATGGCCAGCACCAGGATTGGAACCGTGAGCGCCGCAGCAACGAGGAACCGTTGCCACATCGAGGACAGTTCCTGATCCTCACCCGTAAGCACAGCCATCGGGTCTTCCGGCTCAAGCGCCATCCCGCACTTGGGACAGGACCCCGGCCCCACCTGCCTTACCTCGGGATCCATGGGGCAGATATAGGTGACATCCTTGCGCGCGGGCGTGGATGGCGCGGGTGCTGGAACGAGGTACTTGCCAGGATCGGCCTCGAACTTTTCGCGACACCTTGCGGCACAGAAAAAGACAGGCTTGCCCTCGTGCATCGTCCTGTGCGGCGTACGCAGGGGATCGACCATCATGTTGCAGACGGGATCGCGCTCAGTCTTGCTCGACGAGGCGTCAGGTACGGGCGCGTGAGCCATGGAGCCGCCGAAAGTAAGGATGAGGACGAGGCATGCTTGCAGACATATACCCCAGGGGGGTATGCTTCAACCATGCAAGACGAAACCAGAAAAACCTGTGCGGCCCGCCTCAAGCGCATTGAAGGCCAGGTCCGCGGCCTCATCCGGATGGTCGAGGATGATCGCTATTGCATCGACGTGGTCACCCAGATCCAGGCGGTGATCGCTGCCACTCGCAAGGTCGAGGCAGAGATCCTGAAGGATCACGTCTCGCACTGTGTGGAGCACGCCATCCAGTCTGGCGACCCCAAGGTCCAGCGCCGGAAGATTGAAGAACTGGTCGCAACCCTGTCCAAAACTGGCGGAAAATAGCCGCTCCAGACCTTCAGAAGCCTTTGGCATGCTCAATTATGCAAATGCGACCTAGTTGCATATATACGCCGTACTTGCGACTGACTATCAAAAGCAAAAAGGAGAGTCGCAATGAACATCACACGCCCCGCCCTCGCATCGCTGCTGGCCATGGGGATCGTCGCCACTGCGCAGGATTCAGCCGCTGGCTTCAAGGTCTACACGCCCAAGGTCGAGCAGGGAGAATTCGAGATCGAATATCGCCCCTCGGTCACGCTGGACAGCAACAAGGCACGGGACAACGCACAGAAGCACGTGCTCGGCGTCGGCTACGGCGTAACCGACTGGTGGTTCACCGAGGTCTATGCCGAGTGGGAACGCGAACCTGGTTCCGGCATGGAAACAGCCTTCGAAGCCTTCGAGTGGGAGAACCGCTTCGAACTCACCGAACCCGGAAGCAACTGGGCAGACCT
>JBILGJ010000054.1:0-11001 GCA_044351125.1 Micropepsaceae bacterium | reverse complement strand
CCCAAACTTCGCCCGTGACCGAACGCTCTATTTCACCTATGCCGAGGGCGACCCAAAGGCAAACCGGACTGTGGTGGCGCGTGCCCGGCTTAAGGGCGCGAGCCTGACCGGTCTGTCACCGATCTATCGCAACCCGGACATGAAGGAGCGCGGCCAGCATTTCGGCTCACGGCTGCTGTTCACGCCGGACGGGTCGCTCTTCGTAAGTATCGGCGACGGCGGCAATCCGCCGGTGCAATTCCAGGGCGGCAACATTCGGCTTCAGGCGCAGCGCCTCTCAACCGTTTTCGGCAAGGTGCTGCGGCTCACGCCGGACGGGCGGGCGCAAGCTGGCAACCCGTTTCTCGGCGCGAGCAATGCGCGCGGCGAGATCTGGACCTTGGGCCACCGCAATGTCCAGGGTCTTGCGCATGACAGCGTGACGGGCAAGATCTGGGCGAGCGAGCATGGCGCGGCGGGCGGCGATGAACTGAACCGGCTGGACGCGGGCATCAACTTTGGCTGGCCGGCTGTGACCTACGCCCGCGAATACGCGGACGGCGCTCTGATCTCCGACAGGACGCAGGCGCCGGACATGCGCGACCCAGTGCTCGTGTGGCTTGACACTCATGCGCCATCCGGGCTGGCCGTCTATAACGGCGACCGCTTGCCAGGCCTCAAGGGCGCGATCCTGTCGGGTGGGCTTGTCACGCAGGACATCCGCGTCGTGCGTCCGCAGGAAGGCCAGCGCGCGCGGGAGACGCGTATCCCCGTCGGCGAGCGCGTGCGTGACGTGCGGGTCGGGCCGGACGGGTTCGTCTACGTGCTGACCGATGGCGAGCGCGGGCGGGTCCTGAGACTGGACCAGGCGAGCTAGGCGACCCCTGCCTGCAGCCACGGTGCGGCCCCAGCCGAAATCCGCCGCTTTGCAAGATTGCAGTCCAGCGCAAATGGCGGCGGCACGTGGGTGGCCGGGCGGCGCGTTAGCGAGCCGTGCGCCCCTTGCGGTCAGAGGCGAGCGAGGTATTGCGTGATGTGACCGGCGATCGCTTCCGGTTGTTCGGGCAGCAGGGCATGGCCGGCGCGGTCGACATAGACCACCGTGACACGTGCGCCCTCCTGCTTGCGCAGCTGTTCTGCGTTCTCCGGGGGCGCCAGTACGTCCTGCATGGGCTGCAGGACGAGGATGGGGGCTGCTCCGGCCGACCACCAGGCTTCGACCTTGGTGCGTTCGGTTGCCTCGATCTGGGCGGCTGCGACGTCGCGATACCAGCCCTCGCGCCAGACGGAAGCATCATTGCCTGGCGCGAAGAAAGCCTTGGCCACGGCCTGCATGCGCTGGTCTTCGGGCAGGGACAGGTCGAAGGACTGCAGAAGGGCGGCCTCGATGTCGGGCGGGATCGCGGTCTTGCCGCCAGCTGCCAGCAGGATCAGCGCCTTCACGGCTTCGGGTTTTCGCGCAGAGGCCATGCGCACGACACGATTGCCAAAGGCGTGTCCCAAGAGGATGCACGGCGCTGCAGCCTCGGCTGCGATGACGTCGAGGATGTCGTCAGCGAGGGCGACAAGCGTGACGTCCTTTGCGTAGGGCGCGGATGCGCCAATGCCGCGCGGCTGTGGCCGAAGCACCCTGAAACCCTGGGCCGAGAGCCTGCGGGCGAGATCGTCGAAGTCGCTTGCGCCGCGTCCGAGCGAGGGCACCATCAGAATGCAGCGTCCGCCAGCCGGCCCGTCCTCCAGAACCTCAAGTGGACCGCGTGCTGTCCCGATCATGCGTGTCTGGGTGCGCGGCATTGTTTCAGCGGGTACGGCCATGCAGGCAGACAGCAAGGCGGGCATGGCTGCGACCCCGCACAGTACAAGCCGTCGGTGAGGAGCGCGCACGGTCGATGTTCCTGTTCAGTTGAACAATTCAATGCGAAGGCCGTTTATGTCGGCGTTGACGCCGCGCCGGCTTGTCCATTGCGGGTCGACGTTGGACTTGTTCCACGCCTGCCAGGCCTGGGTCAGGTCACGGACCACGGCAGGGTTTGCTGCCGATACGTCTGTCTTTTCGCCAGGATCGGCCGACAGGTCATACAGAACTGTCCATTGTCCGAGTTCGGATACGGTCGCGGGCTGGCCGTCAGGGCGCAGGGACCTGCCGAGTTCATCGCCCTCGGCGCCCTTTGTGCCCTTGTTGACTGTGATCAGTTTCCACTTGCCCTTGCGCACCACATGCGTTGGCCCCATGCGCCAGAACAGGGCTCGCGTATCTGCGGGGCCTGAACCTGCCTTCATGCCGCTGAGATCGACCCCTTCGGCGTTGGGGTGGTTCACGCCTGCTACAGCTGCTGAAGTGGCTGCGATGTCGAGAGAGCTGACGATGCTGTTGCTCACGCCGGGTTTGACGCGCGCCGGCCAGCTCATCAGGAAGGGAACGCGCAGTCCACCATCCCACGGATAGCCTTTCCAGCCACTCTGTGGCGCATTCGAACAGGCGCCGCCGATATATGACGGGCAGCCATTGTCGCTGAGGAAGAAGATCACGGTATTGTCGTATTGGCCGGTGGCCTTCAGATGTGCAACGAGGCGGCGAATGCCGTCATCGAGCGACAGCATCATGGCATGATAGACGCGCTGGAAATCCGTTCCCCCGGGGGGCACGCGCGACATGTATTTCGCGCTCGCCTGCAGCGGGGTATGGGGTGCCGTGTAGGCGAGATAGAGGAAGAATGGCTTCGACTGATCCTTGCCGATGAACCCCAGCGCCTTGTCGGTGAAGACGTCCGTGAGGTAATCGGTCGGTTCCACGCGGTTGCGACCATCGAACACGGGGAGCGCCTTGCGCGAGATCTTGTCGTCTTCCGCGGTTTTCACGTGAAGATCCGAAGGGCCAATGTCGGTCAGGTATGTTGTGGCCCCGGCAAGCACGCCGTAGAACGAGTCGAAGCCCCGGTCGAGCGGATTGTAGCCCTCGGGCTGTCCCAAGTGCCACTTGCCGACGATACCCGTGCGGTAGCCCGCCTGCTTCATGGTCTGCGCGATCGTGGTTTCGGCCAGCGACATGCCGCCTGTGGTATCACGCTGAACGGGATTGAACTCGTAGCCGAAACGGGTCTGCTGGCGGCCTGCCATCAGGGCGGCGCGCGATGGTGCGCAGACGGCGGCCGTCACGTAGCCAGACGTGAACCGTGTGCCGGATGCCGCGAGCGCGTCAATGTTGGGTGTCTGTATGCGGCCACCATTGGCGCTGATGTCATTGAAACCCATGTCATCGGCGAGGATCACGATGACGTTGGGTCGTGCGTCGGGCTTTGCGGCAGCTGTTGCGACCGGGCCTCCCACACAGGCCGCGACCAGCCACGCGGCGACTGCGATCATGGTCAGCTTGCCGAGGTGCGAGGCCTGGGTTTCTGTCGGGCGCTTCGGGATGATCATGTGGCGTTCCTTCCGGAATGAGGGCCTTGCAGGCGGCGTCACGTGTGCGTTTCCCGCTCGTGTCTGGATCGTGCAGGCGCACATGAAGTTGTCAACGTGCCTGTGTCCTGGAACGGCCAACCCCCGGGGGCAGGCGGCTCCTCAAAAGTGGAGACAGTTATATTTTGCAATTGCCAACACTATATGTCAACGCCATTCTCCCCCTTGATGGAGGTGACGCATGAAACCGCTTTTGGCCCTGCTGTGTGCAGCAGTCCTTGTCTTTGCTCCGCTGGCGCAAGCGGAAGCTGGAAAACCGCAGGCAGAAAAGCCCAATGTGGTCCTGATCGTGGCCGACGACCTGGGCCTGCCTGATCTGTCAACCTATGGGCGGGGTCGCAGCGCCGTTCCCACGCCGAACATCGACCGGCTTGCAAGGCAGGGCGTGATGTTCAAGCGAGGCTATTCCACGGCGCCGGTGTGCAGTCCCGCGCGGGCGGCGCTGATGAGCGGTCAATACCAGCAGCGGCACGGCTTCGAGTTTCTCACGCCCGAGGGTGCGGACAGCGGAAACCAGGGCCTCGCGCCCGAGCAGCGTGTCTTCGCGGCTGACCTCAGGGCTGCGGGCTACAGGACCGGTGTGATCGGCAAATGGCATCTGGGCTCTACGCCGGACCGGCTGCCGACGGCGCGGGGTTTTGATTTCTTTCACGGGTTCCTGGCCGGCGAAACGGCGTATGCAGATGCTGCAACGCCGGGGCTTACAAGCCTGCCAGTCCCCTATCTTGGTGATCGCAGTTTCACGCGAAAGTCCGACTGGGTGCGTGTGATGACGGCGCGAGCGGGCGAAGAGGGTCCGCCACGGATCGTCAGCAATGACGATGTGTATCTCACGGATGACCTGACCGCGCAGGCCGAGACTTTCATCGCCGAGGCTGGAGATACGCCCTATTTTCTCTATCTGGCGCATCTTGCCCCGCATTCGCCGATGCAGGCGCTTGAGGCCGATATCGCGAAGTTCAAGCATATCAAGGATCCCTTGCAGCGCGTCTATGCCGCGATGATCCATTCTCTGGATCGGGGCGTGGGCCGGGTGCTCGATGCCGTGCAGCGCTCGGGCAAGGCCGACAACACGATCATCATCTTCACAGCCGACAACGGTGCTGCCACCTATCTCGGGATTTCGGACTGCGAGTCATTGGCTGGCGGCAAGCTCAGCATGTTCGAAGGCGGGACGCGTGTGCCCTACATCGTCTCGTGGCCCGCGCGTTGGCCCAAGGGTGCTGTCGACAAGCGCAATGTCTCGCACCTGGATATAGCCCCCACGGTGCTTGCAGCCGCTGGCGCTGCTTCGCAGACGGCGTTTGACGGGAAGGATCTCACGCCGCTGATGCAGACGTCACGCCGTGGCGAGGTGGTGCACGAGACGCTTTTCTGGCGCGTCGGGCCAGAATATGCCGTGCTGTCAGGTGACTTGAAGATGATCTCGAACACACGGCCGGGCTCATTTCCCTGGATGTTCGATCTCGCCTCGGATCCGACCGAGAAATCGTTGCTGACATTCAGCCGCCGCGATGCGGTGGGGGAACTCGTGAAGCGCTACAAGGCATGGGAGAAATCCATGAAGGCGCCGAACTGGCCGCCGAAGCAGGTCGTGCAGGTGTTCCAGTGCGGGCGGATCTCGTTCCATGAACAGTGAGAGCACAGCCGGGCAGGGGCGGCTTTTCCCCTTCACTGACCGCGGGCAGGAAATGCTCGCGCGTGTGCGGCAGTTCATGCGTCAACGCGTGGCCCCGCGGGAGGCTGAATTCCAGTCGCAGATCGAGACGGGTCCCAATCCCTGGACCACGCCGCCGGTCCTCGACGAGCTGAAGCGGCAGGCCAAGGCCGAGGGGCTCTGGAACCTGTTCCTGCCAGGGGAAGAAGGGTTCAGCAATCTTGATTATGCGCCGATGGCCGAGGAGATGGGGCGGATCATCTGGGCGTCCGAGGTTTTCAACTGCAATGCGCCCGACACCGGGAACATGGAGGTGCTGCACCGTTTCGGAAGCCCGGCGCAGAAGCAGCGCTGGCTCGAGCCTCTGCTGGCCGGCGAGATCCGGTCGTGCTTTGCCATGACGGAGCCTGCGGTTGCGTCGTCGGATGCAACCAATATTGAAACGCGGATCCGTCGTGACGGCGACAGCTATGTGATTGACGGGCGCAAATGGTGGATCACGGGTGCCATGAATTCGCGCTGCCGGATTGCCATCGTGCTTGGCAAGACCGATCCGGACGGGCCGCGCCACAGCCAGCAATCGATGATCCTCGTGCCCATGGATACCCCGGGCATCCGCATCCTGCGGCCGTTGCGTACGCTGGGGTTCGACGAACCTCCGCATGGCCATGCGGAGATGGTGTTCGAGGGTGTGCGCGTGCCGCTGGAGAACATGATCCTGGGCGAGGGGCGCGGCTTTGAAATCGCGCAGGGCCGCCTCGGGCCGGGGCGCATCCATCATTGCATGCGGCTCATTGGTCTTGCCGAGCGGGCGCTCGAGGCCATGTGCGCACGCGCCCAGGCACGTGTGGCCTTCGGGCGGCGCCTGTCGGAGCAGGGCGTTGTGCGGGACCAGATCGCGCGCTCGCGGATCGAGATCGACCAGGCGCGCCTGCTTGTCCTGATGGCGGCGCACAAGATCGACCAGATGGGTGCGAAGGCGGCGCGGGCCGAGATCGCCATGATCAAGGTGGCGACGCCCGCCATGGCGCAGGCCGTGCTGGACCGTGCCATCCAGGTGCATGGCGGAGGCGGCCTGAGCCAGGACTTCTTCCTGGGCTATGCGTTCACGGGTGCGCGCATCCTGCGCATTGCCGATGGCCCGGATGAGGTTCACCTGGAGACAGTGGCAAAGCTTGAGTTGGGCCGGGGTCGGGTCGTCTAGAAATCGGACGCCGTCAGGCGCGCATGCGGCGCGCCGCTTCCTTTCTGGGATGCGGCGAGCGCGAGCGACGGCTGCAGCACATAGCGGAAGAAGAACGAGGCGGCTGCGCGCTTGCCGGTGCTGAAGTCGTCGTCGCGGCCTTCCACCGCCCGCACCTGCTTCAGCCAGAGCCATGCCACGACGAGGTCTCCGATGGCCAATGCCATCGGTGTCGCCGCGCAGAGCGTTTCCAGTTCGTCGGCATGCGGGTGGGCGAGGTGCCCCAGTATTGTCTCGAGCCGCGTGCTGGCGCCCGCCAGTTCGCGTCCCAGATCCGCGACAAGGGTGCTGTCGCCTGCCATGTCGGTCTGAGCGGCGATGGCCCTGAAGAGTGGTGCGAGGCCCTGTCCGCCCATGGCGCGTGCCTTGCGCATGACGAGGTCGATCGAGAGGATCCCATTCGTGCCTTCGTGGATCGGGTTGAGGCGCTGGTCCCGGTAAAGGCGCTCGACCGGATGATCCGTGACGTAGCCGGCACCTCCCATGACCTGGATTGCGGTGGAGTTTGCCTCCATGCCGCGCTCCGAACACCAGAGCTTTACGATTGGCGTGAGCAGTTCGAGGAGGATTGCGGCTGAACGGCGTTCGTCCTGATTGGCAAGCGTGTTGGCGTCATCCAGAAGGCGTGCAGACGCGAATGCGAGTGCAAGGCCGCCTTCGGATATTGCCTTCTGCGACAGGAGCATGCGCCGGACGTCCGGGTGGTCCACGAGGCGGGCGGGTTCTCCCGTCCCGAAGCTGCGGCCCTGGCGTCTTGTTGTGGCATAGTCGAGCGCATAGCGAAATGCAGCGTATGCCGTGGCGGCGGCGGTGGTTCCCACGCCGATGCGTGCCTCGTTCATCATGTGGAACATGCAGTCGAGCCCCATGTGGGGTTCGCCCATCAGCGTACCGATGCATTCCCCATCTGCTCCGAAGGCAAGGGCACAATTGGTTGTGCCGCGGTGGCCCAGCTTGTGGTTCAGGCCGATCAGCGACACGCCGTTCCATGTTCCGTCCAGTCGCCGCTGTGGCACGATGAAGAGTGACAAGCCCCGCGCGCCCCTTGGTGCGCCCTCGAGGCGGGCCATCACCAGGTGCACGATGTTCTCGCTGAGGTCGTGATCACCGCCCGAGATCCACATCTTCTGGCCACGAAGCGCGAATGTGCCGTCCTCACGCGGGATTGCCCGCGTCTGCACGTCGCCGAGAGACGAGCCGGCCTGGGGTTCGCTCAGGCACATGGTGCCGTACCAGCGCCCCTCAAGCATCGGTGGGACAAAGGTGTCGCGCTGCCACTGATTGCCGTGGTGAGCAATGAGGCGGGCTGCGGCAGCTGTCATGAAGACATAGCCCGCCGCCGGTGTACACGCGGCAGCGAAGTGTGCCATCAGGGCTGAACCTGCAAGTGTCGGCAGCTGTAGCCCTCCGTTTTCGAGGGGAAAGTTCGTGCCGATCAGACCGAGCTGCGCGTAGCTCTCGACAGCCGCGCGCAGGCGCGGATGGGTGATGGCGCGTCCATTGCGCATTTGTGGTTCATCTTTGTCGATGGCCGCGGCAATAGGCGCGAAAGCGGTGTTGGCAAGCTTCGCACCTGTGGCGAGCACGGCCGTTATCTGATCGGCCCCGAGGTGATTGTATCGCGGACGGGTGAGTATCTCGTCGAGACCGAAAACGTCCGAGAGCAGGAATGTCAGCTGGGTTTCGAGCATCATATCTTACAAAAGTGGAGACACTTTTAGTTTACCCAGATGGCAGAATTTATGGCAAGTCCGGTTTCAGGGCTGTGGGTGTGAAGCCGTTTTTACTCTATAATGATCGCCAGATTTAGCGGTTCGACAGCCATGAGATCCAAGAAACCAGCAAAACGACCGCAGGACGGGCGCAGTCCGGTCGTCATTGCCGAGCGTATCCGCGCGCTGATCCAGGCAGGGTCTGTCGGGGCGGGTACGCATCTGGGTACGGTGGAGCTTGCGGAACAGTTCGGCGTCAGCCGCGGGCCTGTTCGGGAAGCGCTGCGCCTGCTCGAGTCGGCGGGGCTTGTGCGCGTTATTCCGCGCAAGGGTGCGTTTGTGGCTGCGCTCGGTGACGCCGAGGTGCGGGACGTCATGGCCATGCGCGAGGTGCTGTTTGCGCTTCTCGCCGAGCGTTGTGCCCGCAATCCGTCGCGAGAGGACCTTGGCAGGCTGGGCCTGGCGCTGGGCGAGCTTGAGGCGCTGGCGCGGAATGCCGATTGCACGCCCCGGATGTTCCTCATCGGAACCTACAAGTTTGTCGGCGTCATGTACCGCATGGCTGGTACGCCGCGCCTCTCGGAAGCCATCCGCGACCTCAGTGTGGGGGCGGCAGAAGTCTATGGGCACCTTGCGATGGCAACGCGGGACATGCGGCAGACCGAGCTTGTCGGCTACCAGAACCTGAAGCGTGCCATCGAAAGCCGGGATCCGGCTGCAGCCTTCAATGCCGCGCGCGAGATGCACCGCGCGGGCGTGCAGCGGGCGACCGACCTCAACGACCTGTTGCCGCGGCCTTTTCAGGGTGACGAGGCCCACTTCAAGGGAAAGCGGCGGCGGCGCAATGTGCGCTGAATGCCCAAAAGTGTTGACAATTAAGTGCGGTTCTGGTTCCAATCTTCAATGGAACCAAAGCATGGTTTAGCGCCTGCGGCTGGCAGGGATGCGCTTGGCGCGCTGGCACGGGCCGCGCATGATTATTACACCCACGGATTTCCCGCGCTTGAGATGTCGCGTGCGCGCCTTCGCACAATGGGGCCGCGTTCGAACACCTTCATTCACGTGCGGCGGTTGTCTGATGCGTCTTCGCGCCTTGTGACGACGCCCAATAATGACACGCTTTACTCATCGGCGTGGCTTGATCTCTCGCTGGGGCCGGTAGAAATCGAGTTGCCGGAGGCGGGTGAGCGGTATGTGTCGCTTGCGGTGCTTGATCTCTACACGAACAATTTTATCGTCATCGGATCCGTTGGCAGTGATGGCCTGCGGCGGGTCAGGGTCGTGCCTCCGGACGTGATGCCGGCGGAGGGCGACGTGGTTGCTCCGACCTGGTGGGTCTGGGCGCAGGTTCGCACGCTGGTGGCGGGGCCGGGCGACTTAGCCGGTGCTCGCGCCTTCCAGAACGGGATTGTCCTGCGCGCGCCTTCAGGCCGGGAGCAGGCACCGGCCGCGGAGACTGGTACCGATCCCTATCGCGAAATCCTTGCAATAAGTGCGCTGCTTGAAGGGGATGCGCCGCCGCTGCCCGAGGCGCGCGCGCTGCTTCAGTCCGTTGCCGATGCCGGCTGCACATCACAGCGCATTGTCCGTGGCGATGCAGAGATCCGTGACGCCGTCGCAGAGGGCGTTGCTGCCGCGCGCTCTGACATCGCTGCGCGGCTTGCAGAGGACAGGGCTGAAAACGGGTGGATCTACCAAGGGGCCAACCTCGGTGATTTTGGCGCGGACTATCTCTATCGCGCATCGATCGCGCATTGGGGGCTTGGGGCGCTGCCGGTCCATGAGGCCATGTACATGCGTGCGGTCTCGGGTACGCTTGATCGCGTCTTTGACGGCAATGGCGTGCATGTTCTCAAGTTCGCGCCCGGTGAAACCCCGCCTGTGGAGGCCTTCTGGTCGCTCAGCCTCTATGAGCTTGATGCAGACGGGCGCCTCTATTTCACCGCCAATGCGGCCGGGCGCTATGCAATCGGCGACAGGACCCAGGACCTTTTCGTGGCGGAAGATGGTGGGCTGGAGATCTGGATGTCCGTTGCGCCGCCGCCTGCCGGCCGGCGAACCAACTGGTTACCGGCGCCGCCGGGGCCTTTTGCGCTTGTCATGCGCGCCTATCGGCCGGACAGCGCGTTGCGCGAGGGGCGCTATCGCCTGCCGCCTGTTGTTGAAGTCCATCCTGTTACAGGAGTCGCGTTGCCATGAGCAGTGCCGATTTTGAAACGAGGGTCGAGGTCCTCGCTTCGGACCCGCTGGCGATCGCGGGGCCGTGGCGCCGTCCGGTCAATCTGCTTGTGGCGCAGACCTATGACTCGCATGCATCGATCCATGACGATGCCACGGCAGGCAAGCTTGGCTTCAAGGGCGGAACAATCGAGGGCCCGACGCATTTCAGCCAGTTCGCGCCGCTTTTCCATCATGTCTGGGGCAACGCATGGTTCGAGTGCGGGGTGATCTCGGCGAACTATCGCAGCCCTGCGTATGAGGGCGAGGAGGTCCTCGTGCGCCTGACCTTGACAGCCCCGCGCGCGGCGACGATCGAGGCTTTGAAGCGCGATGGAACAGTTGTCTTGTCGGGGACAGCTTGCGTCGGACCGGTGACTGCCGATAGTGCCGTGTCGAAGAAGCGTGCGGCGGCGCGGCCAAATGAGGATGCCCGTATCCTGGCTGGCGTCCGGATCGGTGCGCGCAGCGAGCGGCGGACCATCTCGCTTCCCTTTGCGCAGCGCATGGGCGACCTTTATCCGTTTTCCCTTGAGGAAAAGCTTCGGGTCATAACCGAACCATCAGCGTGGTACGCACGCGCGGCGCGGTCGCCCTGGGGGCCGGCCGTGATGCCGGTCGAGATGATCAGTGTTCTGTGCCAGCACATCGCGGCTGAGGATCCGTTTCCTGTCTCTAATCCGGTTGTTGGGCTCTTCGCGGACCAGGAGATCCGCCTGATCGACGGACCACTG
>JBILGJ010000053.1:0-11003 GCA_044351125.1 Micropepsaceae bacterium | reverse complement strand
CCTCGTTCAGATGGCGATCAGCCGCTCGCGTGAATACGATGCCGACCGGATGGGAGCCGAAATCGCCGGCCAGCCCCTCTGGTTGGCATCTGCGCTCGAGCGCATCGAGCAGTCGGCCCATCGCGTGGTGAATGACGACGCCGAACGCAACCCGGCCACCGCCCACATGTTCATCATCAATCCGCTGGCAGGGCAGGGCATGGACAACCTCTTCGCCACGCATCCGTCGACTGGCAATCGCATCGCGCGCCTGCAGTCGATGGCAAGGGAAATGCACGGCGCCGCGCAGGAAGCGCCGCGTCGCGGACCGTGGGGCTGATTGGCAGGCAAACGGCCATCCGCACCAAAGGCAAAGCCCGCCAGCGCGCGGGATGCGGCATTGCAGGTGCTGCAAGCGGTATTCTTCAACGAGCGGCCTCTTTTCGAGGCGCTTGAGCGCCACATCAGCCGCGCCGGCCTGGCCCCACGCGACACGGCTTTCGCCCGGGCCATCGTCATGACCGTGTTGCGGCGGCTCGGGGAGATCGATGCGATCATCGCGTCATTCCTGCGCGCGCCCCTGCCGGTGAGGTCCGGCCCCGCCGAACTGATCCTGCGCATGGCGTGTGCAGAGCTGGTTCATCTCGACGTCCCGCCGCATGCAGCCGTCAGTTCAGCGGTGGATCTGGCAACACGGGACAGCCGCGCGCGCCACTTCAAGGGACTGGTCAACGCGGTCGCCCGGCGCATCGGCGCCGAGGGCAAGGCTGTGGCTGCCGCTCTCGACCAGGAGCAGGAGAGCATGCCTCCCTGGGCTTGGGACATGCTGTGCGACCAGCACGGCGAGCAGATCGCGCGCGCCATCGCCCGGGCACACCTGTCTGAGCCGCCGCTCGACATTTCCGTGGCTCGCGACCCCGACCAATGGGCCGCGACCCTTCAGGCCGAGCGCTTGCCAACAGGATCCTTGCGCCGCGCTACCGGAGGCAGGATCGAGGACTTGCCAGGCTTTGACGCCGGGGCATGGTGGGTTCAGGACGCGGCTGCAGCCATGCCGGCCCGTCTGCTGGGCGATGTGCGGGGCCTGACCGTCATCGACCTTTGCGCCGCCCCGGGTGGCAAGACAGCCCAGCTCGCTGCGTCAGGGGGCTCGGTTACTGCCGTTGACCTCGACGAGACCCGGATGGGCCGCGTCCGCGAGAACGCAAGGCGCCTCGGCCTCGAGGTGAAGTGCGAAGTCGCCGATGCCCGAACCTGGCTCCCCCCCGAACCTGCCGACGCCGTCCTGCTCGACGCGCCGTGCAGTGCGACAGGAACAGTTCGCCGCCACCCCGAAATCTTGTGGCGCAAGGACCGATCCGACCTGCTCGCCCAAGCCGGCCTCCAGCATGACCTGATCCGAGCCGCCAGTCGGATGGTTCGGCCAGGCGGATGCCTCGTCTACTGCGTCTGCTCTCTCTCCTGCGAGGAGGGAGAGGAAATCGTGGAAGCGTTCCTCCGCGACAACCCGGATTTTGTCCGCGAACCTGTGCGTCCCGAGGAAGTCGGCGGCGAAGGGGCCTTCCTCACGGCAGCCGGCGACATGCGCACGCTACCCTGCCACTGGGCCGAGCGGGGCGGAATGGATGGTTTTTTTGCTAGCCGCCTGCGGAGAAACGTCTGACCTTGATTGCGGCGCGTGCCGCAACGCGGTAAGTCCGGGCACATGAAGAAATCACCCAAGATCGCGCCCTCGATTCTCGCAGCCGATTTTGCGAACCTCGGCGCTGAAGTTCGTGCCGTCGAGGCGGCGGGCGCCGACTACATCCACGTCGACGTGATGGACGGGCACTTCGTACCCAACATCTCGATTGGTCCGCAGATGGTCAGGGCCTTGCGTCCTCACACGACGCTGCCGCTCGACGTGCATCTCATGATTTCGCCGGTCGATCCCTTCATCCGCGAGTTTGTTGACGCGGGTGCCGATATCATTACCGTGCACCCTGAAGCAGGTCCGCACGTGCACCGGACGTTGCAGCTCATCCGGTCCGCCGGGAAAAGGGCGGGCGTTGCCCTGAACCCGGGCTCTCCGGCGTCGCTGATCGAGAACCTGATGGGCGACGTGGATCTCGTGCTGGTGATGACGGTGAACCCTGGGTTTGGCGGCCAGAGCTTCATCCAGTCCCAGTTGGCCAAGATGAGACAGGTTCGCCAGATGATCGACCGGAGCGGTCGCCAGATCGAACTTGAAGTTGATGGAGGCGTGAATGGGCAAACCGCCGCCCTTGCGGTCGAAGCCGGTGCTGACGTCCTTGTCGCGGGAACAGCTGTCTTCGGCGGAAAGCCCGCCCTCTACGCTGAAAACATCGCACGCCTCCGGCAGTGACGGGGCAGCGGCAGCAGGCCCGGCCGATGGCTATGCCTTCGGCATCCTTGCCCACCGTCACGAGATTCTGGAAGGTCTCTGGCAAGGCCTGAAGTCGTCGTCGTCACGGGCGCTTCACGCTTCGGGTTTCTGGCAGCGGGCCCTGGTGGGGCCGGCGCCGGATCGGCTTCTTGCGATGCCGCGCAGCTTCTGGCCCAAGAGCCCGGCTGAAGCCGAACTCCTCATCATGGGCCGGTTCCGGCTCGCGGGCGGCGAAGCCACCGCACGCGATGGCTCGCCATTTTTCATCGCCCCGCCATCCGAGAAATGGGCTGAAAGCCTGCATGCATTTCACTGGCTTCGTCATTTCGATGCGGGAGGATCCGAGCCCTTCCAGGAGCATCTGCGTCAGTTGATCGCTCACTGGCTGCGCAACTACGGCGAATGGGATGAGCTGGCATGGCGCCCCCATGTCATTGCACGGCGTTTGATGACGTGGTCCTCGTTTGGTCGGCTGGTCCTCGCCAATGCCGAGATCCTCTTCCGGTCGCGTGTTCTGCTGTCCATGGCAAGGCAGGCACGGCATCTGGCCCGGACCGCGCACCTCGCGCCACCAGGCATGCCAAGGCTCACGGCAGCCATCGGCATGGCGCAGTCCGGCGTCTGTCTTCCTGACGGCGAGGCCCGCATGAACCGGGGTCTGCATCTCGTCGCGCGGGAGTTGTCAGTGCAGATCCTGCCCGATGGCGGCCACGTCTCCCGCAATCCGGAAGCTGTCCTCGAGGCTGCGAGCGACCTCCTGTCCCTCGTCGACGCGATGACGCAGCGCCAGCTTCTTGTTCCGGTCACCATCAGGCGGGCGCTCGACCGGATGATGCCCATGATCCGCCTGTTGCGACACCAGGATGGAAGGCTTGCCCTTTTCAATGGCGGCAGTGAGGGGCCGGATGGCTGGGCGGAGACGATATTGGCGCAGGACGCCTCCCGCCAGCGAACGGCCCAGCAAGCGCCCCAGTCGGGATATCAGCGCATCGAATGCCCAGACGCCCTGCTGATTGTCGACGCAGGGCTGCCGCCACCCTCGGAAGTCTCGACCGAGGCGCAGGCCGGCACGCTGTCTTTCGAGTTCAGTGCCGCAGGCGAGCGGCTCTTCGTCAACTGCGGCACGTCACGCACCAAGGGCGAGGAGTGGCACGAGGCCATGCGCGCCACGGCTGCCCACTCGACGCTCGCCGTGGGCGACGGATCCTCGGCCCATGTCATCCCGTCCGGCTGGGCCCGCCGGTTGCTTGGTGCAAGGCTTGTGGATGGCCCGAAAGAGGTGCGCTGCCGGCGCAAGGAAACAGAAGAGGGCATCACGCTCTCGCTTTCGCATGACGGCTATGCGCGCGTCGGGTTAAGGCATGAGCGTGTGCTTCACCTGTCCCATGACGGCAGCGAATTGAGCGGCGAAGATGCGATCGTGCAGGTGCCGGATCACTGCATCCTGCCATTTGTCATTCGTTTCCACCTGCATCCAGCCATCCGCATCCTGCGTGCGGACGATGGCGTGATCCTGGCGACACCGGGCGGTAGGATCTGGCGCTTCACAACCAACGCCGCCATCGAGGTCGCCGAGAGTGTCTATCTCGGCCACGCCGGGCAGGTCCGAAAGACACAGCAACTGGTTCTCACGGAGCCGTCGGATCGGCACACGGGACAGGTGAAATGGACCCTGCGACGCTCGGGCAGTGGGGAGCCACCGGAAACATCGGTGAATTGAGGCATCGTTGCGCTTGGAGGCCCTGCTCGGGCCATGCTATCCCGCGCCCGCTTTGAAATGAAAAAGGTGCGGGTCAAATGTCGGTTTCCGGTCTCAGGCAGGTGCGCAGGGCGCTGATTTCAGTCTCGGACAAGACGGGACTTGTGGAATTCGCCCGTGCGCTGGCCGCGCGCGACATCGAACTCGTCTCGACAGGCGGAACGGCGAAGGCGCTGGCGAGCGCAGGCCTCAAAGTCACCGACGTGGCCGCCGTCACGGGCTTCCCGGAAATGATGGATGGCCGCCTCAAGACGCTGCACCCCAAGGTGCACGGAGGCTTGCTCGCGCTGCGTGACGAGGAAGGCCACGCCCGCGCCATGAAGGAGCACGGCATCATCGGCATCGACCTTCTGGTCTGCAACCTTTACCCCTTCGAGGAGACAGTCGCCCGCAAGGCCACCTTCGACGAGACCGTCGAGAACATCGACATTGGTGGGCCAGCCATGATCCGCGCGGCATCCAAGAACCACGGCTATGTCGCAGTGATCGTCGATGTCGAGGACTATGATGCCATCCTGGCCGAGATGGACAGCAACGATGGTGCCCTCTCGCTCGAGACGCGCAAGATCCTCGCCGCCCGCGCCTACGCACGCACGGCAGCCTATGACGCCGCCATCGCGACCTGGTTCGAAGGCGAACTCGCGAGCAGCGCAAAGCCCGACGAACGCAAGCCACCGCGCCGCTTTGCCATGGCAGGACGCCTGCGCCAGGGCCTCCGCTATGGCGAGAACCCGCACCAGTGGGCTGCTTTCTATGCCTCTGGCGAACACCGTTTTGGTGTTGCCACGGCCCGGCAGGTTGGCGGAAAGGAACTCTCCTACAACAACATCAACGACACCGACGCGGCCTACGAATGCGTGGCCGAGCTGGGCAGTGACAGGCCGGCAGTCGCCATCATCAAGCATGCAAATCCCTGCGGCGTTGCAACGGCAGCAACCCTGGCCGACGCCTATCGCCTGGCATTGCGCTGCGATCCGGTAAGCGCCTTCGGCGGTATCGTGGCCTGCAATCGCAGGCTCGATGCGGCAACTGCGGTCGAGCTTGCAAAAATCTTCACCGAGGTGATCATCGCGCCCGACGCCGATGATGAGGCGCGCCAAGTCCTGTCAGCAAAGAAAAACCTGCGTCTCCTGCTTGCAGGCGGCCTGCCTGACCCAGCCGAACCCGGCGTCACCGTGCGCAACGTTTCAGGTGGCTTCCTCGTGCAGTCGCGCGACAGCGGCCGCGTGGACATGGGAGAGTTGCGCGTGGTGACCAGGCGTCAGCCAACGGACGCCGAGCTTGCTGACCTTCTGTTTGCCTTCCGGGTTGCCAAGCATGTGAAGTCGAACACCATCGTCTATGCCAGGGACGGCGCGACCGTCGGCATAGGCGCTGGCCAGATGAGCCGGGTCGATTCCGCACGCATCGCCGCCTGGAAGGCGGAAGAGGCATCGAAGGCGGCAGGCCTTGCATCCTCGCTTGCCAGGGGTTCCGTCGTCGCGTCCGACGCGTTCTTCCCCTTTGCCGACGGCCTTCTGGCTGCGGCAGAGGCAGGAGCCACCGCCGTGATCCAGCCCGGCGGATCCATGCGCGACGAGGAAGTCATCGCCGCTGCCAACGAGCGCAATCTCGCAATGGTCTTCACTGGCATGCGCCACTTCCGGCACTGAGCTCAACGATATTCAGCGCGCAGGTGTTGCTCGCTCTGCCTTGACAAGAAGAGGCCCGATCCAGCCTGCGCCACTGAGCAGCAGGGTGAACGAAAGGCCCGCCGCGTTGCTGCCAGACCAATCGGAGAAGTACGCGACGATGAAAGGCGCAAGCAACGCCGTCGCCGTCATCGCTCGACAGTTGCCCAAGTCGCGAGTTTCTGGGGCCGCGACCTCGCTGTTGCAGTGACAGGAAGACGCAGTCTTGCATCACCAGGCCATCGACGCGAGAGCCTTGACGTGAATCGCCGACATGGTGCCCTGTGTCGAAGGCAATTGGGTGGTTGGAATGCATCTGCCTTGGGACGCAAGCCTCGCAGCATTGTTGGCGGCCCTGTTGCATGCAACATGGAACGCCGTCCTGAAGGGAGGCAATGACCGGCTGGCCGATGCGTCCCTTCTGTTCCTGTTCGCCGGCGCACTGGGTCTTGTCTCGACGTTCCTGTTCCCGCCGATCGATCCATCGGCATGGATATGGGTGGTCGCAACCTCGCTCCTGCACGTGCCTTACGTCTATTTCCTGGCACGCGCCTACGAGCATGGTGACCTCAGTCACGTCTACACGATTGCCCGCGGACTGCCGCCAATCCTCGTGGTGTCCCTGGGCGCCGTGCTTCTGGGCGAGATCCCCTCGATGCTCGGTCTCGCGGGCGTGGTGCTGATCAGCCTCGGTATCCTGACGGTTGGCATGACACCGGGGGCGCAGGCCCGCGGGACGGGGTTGGCCCTGCTCGTCGCCGTGACGATAACGCTCTACACGTTGTCGGACGGCATCGGCGTTCGCGCGTCGGGAAGTCCGGTGGCATACAACGGCTGGATCTTCTTCGGATCAGCCCTCACCTGCATAACCATGGCCCTGGCGCTGCGCGGTCGTAGCCTCGTGGCCTACGCGCAGGTCCACTGGCGGCGCGCCATGTTCGGAGGGGTGGTTTCGTTTGTGGCGTATGGCCTCGTGCTCTGGGCGATGACCCGCGCATCCATCGGCGGGGTCAGCGCCTTGCGCGAGACGTCCGTCGTTTTCGCGGCACTGTTTGGCATGTTCCTGCTCGGCGAGCGCGCAGCAGCGCGCCGCCTTCTGGGCGCAGTCATTGTCGCTGCCGGAGCTGTCACCCTGAAGCTGTCCTAGCCGCCATTGGCGGCCAGGAGATCCCGGATCTGGCCCGCAGCCAGCGTGAGCCTCGCAACCGTGAACGTTCCCGATCTCTCGAGGTCGGTCACAAGTGCGACCACGCGTGCCACCTGATCGCCATGCGAGGCTGCCCAGCTGCCGACAGCCTTGCTTCCGTCCGCGCGATTGCCACCCGCCGCGCTGTCCCGCAGCGCCTTGAGGGCAAGTGCGCGCTGGTGGCCAAGCAGGTCATCAACCAGCCGCCGAACGGCAAGCCTGTCCCAGTGTTCTGGAAGGTTCATGCGTTCCGCGGCAAGCCGCAGACGGTCGATCCCGATCGTCTGCGCCGCAGCGAAATAGGCTCCGGCGACCATGTCGAGCGGCTTGCCCGTCTCGTTCGAGAGGCGGGTAATGTCTGGCGTTGCACCGATTGCCGCAAGTGCGCCAACCTCGTCCGCGAGGTCCTCAGGCACCCCTGCGGCGCGATACTCGGCGATCGTCGAGCGTATCGCATGGCCTTCGGCCTCCGACACGAGGGACGAGAACGTACCCCTGAGCTTCGCCACCCCGTCGGCATAAGGAGCGATCGCCTGCGCGATGGCAACCGATGCCGGGATATGCCGGAAGAACCACAACGTCTGCCGCTGCAGGTGCAGGGCAAGGCTTGCATGCATGCGGTTCTGGATGTCGGCGCCCAGCTTGTTGTCCAGCCCATTGATCCGCTGCGCGATGCGATCAACCCCGAAGGCATTGAGTGCGATCGTATACGCGCGCGCAAGCCCCGGAGCTTCGCTGGCCGTAGCCTCCTTGAGCCGGTGCATGAACACCGGCCCCCCGCGATTGATGATGTCGTTGGCCAGAACGGTAGCCACGATCTCGCGCCGCAACCGGTGCGCCTTGAGGCCTCTCTTCAGGTTTTGTCCGGCTTCCGGAGGGAAGTAATCGCTCAGCGTCTGTGCAAAGAAGGGATCATCCGCAAGGCTGGAACCGCTGATTTCCTGGAAAAGCTGCAGCTTGGCATACGCAAGCAGCACCGCAAGCTCCGGCCGCGTGAGGCCCTCGTTGCGATTGGCGCGCTCCCGCAGGTTGTCGTCGGAAGGCAGGCCCTCGACCGTCCGGTTCAGTCGGCCCTCGCGCTCGAGCGCACGCATGAACCGGCCATAGGCGTCAGACTCCCACGCACCACCGCGCTGCGCCACACTCAGCGCCAGCGACTGGTTGTAGTTGTCCGCAAGAACAAGACGCGCCACGTCGTCGGTCATCCGGACGAGCAGGGGATTGCGTTCATCGGCCTTCAACTCGCCAGCCGCGATCGAGGCATTCAGCAGGATCTTGAGATTGACCTCATGGTCCGATGTGTCGACGCCGGCAGAGTTGTCGATCGCATCGGTGTTGAGGCGCCCCCCGCACGAGGCGTACTCGATGCGACCCGCCTGTGTCATGCCAAGGTTGGCGCCTTCGCCAACAACGCGCGCCCTCAACTCGTTTCCGTTTACCCGGAGCGCATCATTGGCCTTGTCGCCGACATCCGCATGGGTTTGTGTCGAAGCCTTGACATAGGTGCCGATGCCGCCGAACCAGAGCAGGTCGGCCGGCGACTTCAAAAGGGCACGGATCAGTTCGGACGGTTCGATCTGGTCGACGGTCAGGCCGGTGAAGGCCTTGACTTCGGGTGACAGCGGGATCGTCTTCATCGAGCGCGAATAGACGCCCCCCCCGCGCGAGATCTTGTTCTGGTCATAGTCGGCCCACGAAGACCGCGGCAGGTCGAAGATCCGCTGGCGCTCGGCATGGCTGGTGGCAGGATCCGGGTCCGGGTCAAGGAAGATGTCGCGATGGTCGAAGGCGGCGACAAGCTTGGTGGCCTTCGACAGAAGCATGCCGTTTCCGAAAACGTCGCCGGACATGTCACCGACGCCGACAACGGTAAAGGGCGTGGTCTGGATATCGGTACCCATCTCGCGGAAGTGGCGCTTGATCGTCTCCCACGCGCCGCGTGCCGTGATGCCCATCTGCTTGTGGTCATAGCCGGCCGAGCCACCACTGGCAAAGGCGTCATCCAGCCAGAACCCATAGTCGTGCGAGATGCCGTTGGCGATGTCCGAGAAGGTGGCTGTGCCCTTGTCCGCTGCCACGACGAGATAGGGATCGTCCCCGTCATGCCTCACCACGTCCCTCGGCGGCACCACATCGCCCCTTGCATCGAGGTTGTCGGTCAGATCAAGCAGCGACGAAATGAAAAGCTTGTAGGCCGCAATGCCGGCATTCAGCCACTCATCGCGCCGCGAGGCGGGCGGCAACTTCTTTGGATAGAAGCCTCCCTTCGAGCCAACGGGCACGATGACGGCGTTCTTGACCTGCTGCGCTTTGACCAGCCCCAGGATCTCCGTGCGGAAATCTTCGCGACGGTCCGACCAGCGAATGCCGCCGCGCGCGACCTTTCCAAAGCGAAGGTGCACGCCCTCTACCGCCGGGGCGCACAGGAAGATCTCGACCATCGGTCGGGGCAGGGGCAGTTCGTCAATACGACTGCTGTCGATCTTCATGGCGATCGCGGGCTTCGGCTGCCCGTTTGCATCAACCTGGAAGAAATTTGTGCGCAGGGTGGACTGGATCACGTTCCGGAACCGTCGGATGACGCGATCGTCGTCGAGGCTGGGCACCTTCGCCAGCGCGACCGAAATCTCGGCATCGATGGCGGCTTCCGCTGCGGACCGGTCACCCGCATCAAGCCCGAACCTTGCCTTGAACAGCCGCACCAGCAAGGCCGCAATGCGCGGATTGCGCGCAAGCGCATCCTCCATGAGGCTCTGGCTTGCGGAAAAAGCCGCCTGCCTCAGGTACTTCGCAATGGTGCGCAGCAAAGCCACGTCACGCCAGTTCAGTTCGGCCTGAAGCACAAGCCGGTTGAACCGGTCGCTTTCCGCGACGCCACCCCAGACCTGCAGGAAGGCATCCTCGAACAATCGCATCACGCTTTCGCGTTCGGCGGCCGGCAGTCCATGCAGCTTGAGGTCGTGGATCGTGGCCGCGCCATCTGTCCGTCGCAGCGGATAGTTGACTTGCTCGATCACCCGCACCCCGAAATTTTCGAGGACGGGCATCAGGTCCGACAATTCGATGACGGGGCCGGCATGATAGATCTTGAGGCCAATCACGCCATCATCCCGCCGGTCGCCGCCGACGGTCCGCAGCGCGATGGATCCCGGTTGCTTAGCAACCTCTTCCAGTTTCTCGATGTCGAGGATCGCCTCTTCTGGCGCAAACGCCACGCGATAGGCTTCCGGCAGCGTTGGCGCATAGAGCGCATGCAGCGCATCAGCGCGCTCGCCGGGCTGGCGCCTTTGCAGCGCAGCGGCAAGATTGTCAGTCCACAGCCGCACCGCATCGGCGATGCGCGCCTGCAGGGCATTCATGTCGAACTCCCGCCGGCCATCCTCCGGAAGCGTCAGTGTGTAATGGACGCGCGTCATCTGGCCTTCCTCGGTATGAGGAAAGGCCGTGGTGATCTGGCCGCCAAGCGTTTCGGTCAGAAGTGCCCCGATCGTCCGCACAAGTCCCACGCGAAACTTGTCGGCCGGAAAATAGACAAGGGCCGACGCAAACCTGTTGAAGGCGTCGAACCGCACAAAGGCCTTCGTGTCAGGTCTGTCCCCGAGATAGGCAAGCGCCGGTCCGATGCGAAGCAGGTCATCTTCCGAGATCTGGAACAGTTCGTCACGCGGAAACGTCTCGAGCACGACGTCGAGTGTCTTTGCGTTATGGCTCTTCTTGGGAAACCCTGAGCGCTCGATGACATTGGCAACCTTGCGCCTCAGGAACGGGATCTCGCGAGGGCTGTCGTTGTAGGCCGAGAAGGTGAACAGGCCGATGAAGCGACGCTCGCCCGTCAGCCGACCCTGCGCGTCATAGCGCTTGATGCCGATATAGTCCTCGGGCACGCGGCGATGCACGGTCGACCGCTCGATCGACTTCGTCACGATCAGCGGAGAGGGCAGCGAAAGCGCCGCACGCACCTCGGGCGTCAGCAGCGAGCTGTTTCCGGCGCGCCGGATGACCCTGCGCTCGGGATCTCGCAGC
>JBILGJ010000348.1:0-3342 GCA_044351125.1 Micropepsaceae bacterium | reverse complement strand
GGAAATCCATCAGCCTGTCATCTGCGCCATGAAGGGCGTGGCCACCGGCGGCGGCGCCTGCATCCCCACCGCCTGCGACTTCCGCATTGCGGCCGACACGACCCGCGCCGGCTATGGCGAGGTGAAGATGGGCATCAACCTGATGTGGAACGCGGTTCCTGTCTGCGTGAACCTGATCGGACCCGCGCGCGCCAAGCGCATGATCATGTCGGGAAAGCTCTTTGACGCAGCAACGCTGCTTTCCTGGGGCTTCGTCGACGAGGTCGTGCCGCTCCAGGATCTCGACAGCACCGCCCGCGCCTGGGCAGAGGAATACGCAAGCCTGCCCCCGATCGCCGTTCAGATGATCAAGCGCTCGATCAACCGCTACACCTCGGCCCTCGACGCCGCCGTCATGCACATGGACGCCGACCAGTGGCTGCTGACCGCCCACAGCGAAGACATGAAGGAAGCCGTCTCCGCCTTCTTCGAAAAGCGCAAGCCCACCTTCAAGGGCAACTAGCCCGCCCCTGCGTCATCGCGCCACCTGTAATGACGCAAAATGTTCACGTATTGTTCCGAAGGCGAAGGCAGCAAAAAGGAGGCCGATCAGTCAGCAGGAAGACCCGATCCGCAAAACATCTGACGAAAGTGTATCTTCTGTAGCAGGCTGAGGCCACGAAAGTGGCGCACCGGTGAGGATGAAACCGGGAACCGCTACACCATTGTTTTTCCTGCGATTTCTAAAAGCGCCGAGCGTCCAACCCATGCTCGGTGACCAAGTCAGGCGCAATGCGCCATTCGAACTCTG
The DNA here is from genome assembly GCA_044351125.1 of Micropepsaceae bacterium. GTDB lineage: Bacteria > Pseudomonadota > Alphaproteobacteria > Micropepsales > Micropepsaceae > SZUA-430. Next base: position 2,552 of record JBILGJ010000348.1, on the reverse strand, counting down.
GCGTCCGACGGCTGAACTTGGCCTCATGCGGACGAAGCCGCAAAGGTCAGGCTGGACGAACGACATACAGCATATAGCCGGTCTCGCGCGCCACCGTGCGCCAGTCGGACGCTTCCTTGCGGGCTGCGGCGATGGCGGCTGCCACGGCCTCGCTCACCCCTGCCGCTTCGAGTGCGTCGCAGCGCGCCGCCAACGGTTCATAATACGCCGCCCATGCTGCGTCCGAGAGTGGCCGGGCGGCGAGCACCCGCCAACCGACGGCGGCTATCTCGGCGCGTGTCGTCGGCTCCTTTTCGATGCCGCCCGGCTCCGCCTCCCAGAAAGCCAGCGCTGCTTTGGACGGCACATCGGTGAACAGACAGGGATGGCTGAACGCCACTGCGCCTTGGTCGGTCAGCGCGCCGCGCCAGGCGTTTAGCGCTCGCGCCACGCCAAGGAAATAGACCGCGCCGGCCGACCAGATCAGATCATAGGGGCCGCTGAGGCGCTCCATGCTTTCTGCAAAAATCCGCACAGACGGGTCGCCAGGGAATTTCTTCCTTGCCGCTTCGACGAAATGCGGAACCGTTTCGAACCCATCAATCCGTCCCTGCGGCACAAGTTGACGCAGCGCCGCAAGATCGCCGCCAGGACCGCAGCCGGCGTCGCACACGTGGCCCTGCGGCGAGATCCCGATCAGTCCCCCGACCCAAGCGACATCTTCAACCAGCCCCGGTCCCTCCCGGGGCAGGTCGCGATGGACAGCGAAGAAAGCATCCCAATCCATTCTTGGCTCCGTAACGTGCATTGAGCGAAGGTGTGGCGGTGATCTGTGAGCGAGCTCTCAGACCGGATGGATCGACCGGCCACACAGTGCGCCGTGACCAATTCGTGGCCAAGACCGGCGAAGCTGTGCATGATAACCCAAAATGGCGCACCCGGAAGGATTCGAACCTCCGACCCCCAGATTCGAAGTCTGGTGCTCTATCCAGCTGAGCTACGGGTGCCCTCAAGGCAGGCTTCATACGACGAAAGCCCCGCCCGTGAAAGGCTGGATCACGGCAGGATCCGGCTTTCTTTTTTGCAACCAATCGGTGCTATTCTGCCGCCATGCACCAGGAACTCAAGCCACACCCGGCCATCCCTTGCGCGACCGTGCGAAGCCTCTCGGTCGAAGCCAGGCGCGACGAAGCCGGCCTTCTGCACCTGCGCTATCGCCTCGAAGGCGATGTTTCAAGCCTCGCGGTCCCGCAGCACGATGGCCCCGCACGGACCGATAACCTCTGGCACCATACGTGCTTCGAAGCCTTTATCGCCACGGGCGACAGCCCGGCCTACCGCGAATTCAACCTCTCGCCATCGACACGCTGGGCAGCCTATCGCTTCACGGACTTCCGTCAGGGAATGGCCAACCTCGACCAGCCCGCGCCACCGGTGATTGCCTTCACGCAGACACCGGGCACGCTCGAACTCTCCGCATCGGTGCAGCCACATCTCCCGGCGCACGAGCCCTGGCGCCTCTCGATCACGGCCGTTGTTGAAGAGACGTCGGGCTACAAGTCCTTCTGGTCCCTGCACCACCCGGGAGCCATACCCGAATTCCACCACCCCGGCGGCTTTGTGCTGCGACTGCCTGCCCCCTGAACCGGAACAAGGCCTCATGAAGTTCGGTATCGATCGCCTGCTTGAAGACCGCGCCCTCAGGGCACCGCTGGCCGGACGCCGCATCGCGCTGCTGGCACACCCGGCTTCGGTGACCCGCAACCTCACCCACAGCCTCGACGCGCTCGCGCAGTGCGGCGACGTGAAGTTGACGGCAGCCTTCGGCCCGCAGCACGGCCTGCGCGGCGACAAGCAGGACAACATGGTGGAGTCGCCCGACGTCACCGACCCCGCGCTCGGCATCCCCGTGTTCAGTCTCTACGGTGAGGTCCGCAGGCCCACGCCGGCAATGATGGACACCTTCGACACGGTCCTCATCGACCTGCAGGACCTCGGCTGCCGCATCTACACCTTCATCACAACGCTGCGCTACATGCTCGAAGAGGCTGCACGCCACGGCAAGGCGGTCTGGGTACTCGACCGCCCCAACCCCGTCGGCCGACCGGTCGAGGGCCTGACCCTGCGCGAAGGCTGGGAGAGCTTCGTCGGCGCAGGGCCCATGCCCATGCGCCACGGCCTCACGCTCGGCGAGCTGGGCCACTGGTTCATCAACCAGCTCAGGCTCGACGTCGACTACCGCATGATCTCCATGGAAGGCTGGACGCCCGAAGCAGGCCCCGGCTATGGCTGGCCCCTCGGGGATCGCATCTGGATCAACCCCAGCCCCAACGCCCCGAACCTCTGGATGGCCCGCGCCTACGCCGGAACAGTGATGCTGGAAGGCACGACACTTTCCGAAGCCCGCGGCACGACACGCCCACTCGAACTCTTCGGCGCGCCCGACATCGACGCCCGCGCCATCATCGCCGAGATGCAGCGCCTCGCTTCGCAATGGCTCAAGGGCTGCATCCTGCGAGACTGCTGGTTCGAGCCGACATTCCACAAGCACGTCGGCAAGCTCTGCAATGGCG
>JBILGJ010000347.1:0-3351 GCA_044351125.1 Micropepsaceae bacterium | reverse complement strand
GAACATCACCGACACATCTTGAACCGTTCGGCAGTCTTCCCTATATCCGGCGCGGCACGAGCGACAGCAACCCGTCATCGGGAAGCAACACCCACAGCCCAATCGGCCCCGCTCACCCCTCGCCACAATTTCGCCTCACGCGCATCCCATTCCCGCCCAAGTCCCGGAGCGATCATTTACCGTGAGGTAAGTGGCCTCACCAACCGCAACGCAACGGCGAAGAACGCGCCGCAAGAGGGGACAGAAGTCATGGCCCGAAACCGCACAGCCGCAGTGGCAAACCAGGTGGCATATGACTTGGGATACAGGGGGGTGCAGGTGTCCGCCGCACTGCTCCGAAGCCAGGTGCAGGATTCCGACGATGTGGAGTGGCGCAAGCGGCGCGAGGTGCTGGTTGACCGTGTCAGCAGTTCCAACTTTCACCACTGGTCTCTTGTTCTGACCGGCGCGGTCCTGTTCGCCCTCGCGCTCTATGTCGACTACGCCATCATCCACGAATTCTGGTCGCGATTGCTGGCCAATGAGTTCGGCGAAGTGCCCGCCTCGATGGCAACCACCGTCGCCGCAAAGTCTGCGCAGGTTCTCTTCGCTACCCTGGCCATCCACTACCTGATCTCCCATTGGGGACCGGTGGTTCGTCGGCTCTATTCTATGGTCGTCTTTGGCGTGGCCTTCGCCATGCTGCTCGGAATTGGGATTATCTGGGCCAACAACTCGATGCCGGAAGGAACGAAGGTCTTCGCGACCGAGACCACGGCATCGGCCCGTGCGCTCGAGGACTTCTCGCGCAGCATGGGTGTGGCGCCAGCAGCCAAGCCGCAGGTGGCCGAAGAAGTTGCGGTCCTGCGCGACCACGAGACGGCCATCAGATTGCTCTCCCTCAGCGTCATCTTCATCATCGTCGCGTCCATCGGCGCGATCGGCCTCGACAGCTCCCTGCGGGCGTTCTCGGCCTATACCGGAGGTGCCGTCTATGACAACCACACTGAGGCAGAGCTTGGCCGCCGCTTGAACGCCGAATTCGCAAGCTTCGCCGCCGAGGATCCCTCGATCAGGGGTGGCCGCTCATCTGCCGGCAACAAGGGCGGTGCCCGCGCCCAGCGCACAACCGATGCCAAGGTGAACGAGTTCCTGACGTCCTATACGGCAGGCATTGTCGACAGCAAGCTGGACGCGTCGCGGACCGAAAAGCTACTGTCAAACCTGATGGCGGCCTCCAATGCGGTCGTCGGTGGTGGAAATGACGAGGCAGAAGAGCGGCAGTCACGGTTGCGGGCCGTGTCCTGACGCGTCGTCAAGGCCTGAGTACTTGGGCCGAAAGAGGAGCTTGAGCATTACGATGGGTAGGTTGCGGTTCTTCTGGGAATTTGGCTGGCTTGTCCTGTCATTCTTCATCGTGCTGGGCGCCTGGCTGGCTGCAGGTTGGGCGACCGCACAGGCTCAGTCCCAGTTCCAGCCCCAGGCCTATGGACCCGGCTGGAACCCTTATCAGCAAATGTCCGCCCAGCCGGTCGCAAACAAGCCGCGCACGGTGGTGGTGGGCGTTGACCTGTCCCAGTCGAACCCGCTCGTCCGCGATGACGATTTCGCGCGGCGCGTTGCCGAACGTATCCGCCCGGTGATCGCGTCGCTTGCGCCCCGCTCGCGGGTGCTGCTGAGGTCCTTCGGCAGCTACAATGGCGAAGCCAACACGTCGATCACCCTCGACATCGTGATCGCACCCAAAACCGCAAAGGCGGAAGACATTGCTGGCATAGTCACGCAGGTGATTGCGACCATCCCAGCCCGCATTCGAGCTGGGAAATTACAGGCGCAGCCATACACCAATATTGTTCCCTTCCTGCAGAACATGTCTCGCGTTCTGAGTTGCGCGCGCGAGGAAACTTACGTGATCCTGGCGACAGACGGCGTCGAGGACTCCCAACTCACCAACCTGAAAAACAGGAATGCGACGCTGCCCCAACTCTCCAACGCACCCTTCGCCGGCTGCCAGGAGATGCAGATCCTGGGAATTGGCCGTGGTCTCAACTCGCCGCGCGACACCGAGCGTCTGATCGTTCTGTGGCGGGAGTGGGCGGCGAGGGCCGGCTTCCGCAACTTCCTCGCCCTCAACGACTGGTAAGCCCCAGCCGTTCCCTGATCCCTGCGGGCGTCACACCCTGCGCCCGCAGCACCTTCAGGCTTGTCGCATCATCCCGCTTGGCCAGCCTCTTGCCATTTGCATCCGTGATCAGCCGGTGATGGCGATAGCGCGGTACCGGCAGCTCCAGCAGCGCCTGCAGCAGCCGGTGCACATGCGCCGAGGCAAACAGGTCATTCCCCCGCGTCACCAGCGTGACCCCTTGCGCAGCGTCATCCACCACCACGGCCAGGTGATACGAGATCACGCCGTCCTTGCGCGCCAGCACGACATCGCCATAGGTCAGCCCGTTCACCGCGATCATGCCGTGCTCGCCGTGGGGGCCCGCACCCGTTTCCTCGAACGCAAGCCCACCCGCCACGGCCGCCGCGCGCTCCGCATCGAGCCGCCACGCAAAAGGCGCGCCCGCATCCATCCGCGCCCGTCTCTCCGCATTGCCAAGCGCCCGGCATGTTCCCGCATAGAGCGGCCCGTCCGGCCCCTGCGGCGCACCTGCGGCCTGCGCCACTTCAGCCTCGATGTCCTTGCGCGTGCAGAAACACGGATAAACAAGACCCAACCCCTGAAGCCGCTCCAGCGCCGCGAGATACGCCGCCACGCGCGCCGACTGGCGCCAGACGGGCTCCTCCCACGCAAGCCCCAGCCACCGCAGGTCATCCAGGATCGAAGCCTCGAAGGCCTCCCTCGAGCGCACGCGGTCCGTGTCCTCCATGCGCACAAGGAAGCGCCCGCCGCTTGCCTGCGCGATGTCAGCGGCAAACAGGGCGGCATAGGCATGGCCCAGGTGCAAAAAGCCCGTGGGCGAGGGAGCAAAGCGCGTGGTCTCGGGCAACATGCCGCCACTCTAGCCGATTGCACCCGCAATGCCTAAGTTGCACGCAACAGCCATCCGGAGACATTGATGACCACGCAACTCAACGGACCCCGCCTTCCACCCGCAAGCGGCAAGGCCGACTGCCTCGTGATTTTCTGCCACGGCTACGGCGCCGACGGGAACGACCTCATCGGCCTCGGCCAGCACTGGCAGCGCCTGATGCCGACGGCGGCCTTTGTCTCGCCCCATGCGCCGGAACGCTGCGCCATGTCGCCCATGGGCTATCAGTGGTTCGGCATCTCGCGCCTCGACCCGGCCGAGATGGCCCGCGGCGTCAGCAGCGCAGCCCCCGTGCTCGAGGCCTTCATCGACGCCGAGCTTGCCCGCCTCGACCTCG
>JBILGJ010000346.1:0-3367 GCA_044351125.1 Micropepsaceae bacterium | reverse complement strand
AGTATCACGGCTGGGCGCTGGCCAATCGGGCACAGCTCATGCCTACGCTGGAGCAATTCCTCTCGACGCGAGCGATCATAGACGAGGCGCGCAAGCGCCTCGAGGGCACACTCGTGATCGACCACGTGATGCCGGACTATTTTGCGGAACGGCCGAAGGCCTGCATGGGCGGTTGGGGGCGCCAGGTCATCGTGGTCACGCCCGACGGGCGCGCCCTGCCCTGCCACGCGGCGGCGACAATTCCAGGACTGGACTTTGCCAACGTCAAGAGCACGCCACTCGCCCGGATCTGGGAACAGGATGAGGCATTCAACCGCTTCCGCGGCACAGGCTGGATGCCGAGCCCCTGCAAGGGCTGCGAGCGCGCCGAGCTGGACTGGGGCGGCTGTCGCTGCCAGGCCCTTGCGATCACGGGTGACGCAAGTGCGACCGATCCCGTTTGCGGCCTTTCACCCAGCCACGGCCGGATGAAGGAATTGGCAAGCGAGGCCCCTGCACGGCCCGGCTTCAGGTTCAGGCGGATCGGCGGCTGACACCCGCGGGCGTCATCAAATCTTCAAACGACGTTGCCCTGGTGGCACACGGAAAACCGGGCAAACCCTCGATTGCCACACCCGCCACGGGCACGGCTTGGTTGCATTCCCCCGCGAACAGAAGTGAAATCAACCATGCAGGTAGGAGGCCTGTTGAATGGGGAATGTGGCGACCGACACGTTCGGCACGCTGGCGCATGCGCTTGAGAATGCCGCGCGCCTGAGCACCCACAGCCCTGGGCTCGCAATCGAGCAACTCCAGGAAATCTTGCGGGTTCACCCCGGCCACCCCGGCACCCTGGCGATGCTTGCGCGTGTGTATCGGAACATCGCAGACCAGCTGACTGTCGAAGGCGAGACGGAAACGGCGTCGGCCGCCTACGCCGAGTCCATTCGCCATTCGGTCCACGACCCCATCCTGCAGCAGGCAGCAACAGCACTCTGCCGCCACGACTTGCCCGTAGCCGAGCGCTTGCTCCGGGCACACCTCAAGCAGGCACCGACCGATGTCGCCGCCATCCGGATGCTCGCCGAAATCGGCGCGCGCCTCGGTCGGCACCGCGACGCCGAGAACCTGCTGTCACGCGCGATCGAACTTGCGCCCGATTTCGAAGCCGCACGCCACAACCTGGCCATCATCCTGTTCCGCCAGCAGAAACTCGACGCGTCCCTAGCCCAGATTGACTGGCTCCTTCAGCGCGACGAGCGCAACATCCAGTACCGCAACCTCAAGGCCGCTATATTGGCGCGTCTGGGCGACTACGCGGATGCCATACCGCTCTACCGCCAGCTCGCACGCGAACTCCCAACCGATCCGCGCGTCTGGTTGGGCCTCGGCCACGCCTTGCGCTCGGCCGGCAACAATGACGAGTGTGTCGCCGCCTATCGTCGCTGCATCGATGCACGCCCCGCCTTCGGCGAAGCCTGGTGGAGCCTGGCCAACCTCAAGACATTCCGTTTCGGCCAGACAGATATCGAAGCGATGGAAAAGCTTCTGCTCTCCAGCCAGCACTCCGATGACGATCGCCTGCACCTCCACTTTGCACTGGGCAAGGCGCGCGAGGACATGGCGACCTATGACGCAGCCTTCGATCATTACGCCAAGGGCAACGCCATAAGGCGCAAGCAGACCAATTACAGCGCCGACGAGACATCTGCCCACGTCGCACGCTCTCGAGCCCTGTTCACACCCGCCTTCCTCGCAGCTCGCAGGGGGCAAGGCAACCCGGATCCCGCCCCCATCTTCATCGTGGGCCTCCCGAGGTCGGGCTCGACGCTGATCGAGCAGATCCTCTCCAGCCACAGCCTCGTCGAAGGCACGATGGAATTGCCGGACATCACGCATCTTGCCCGGCGCATTGGCGACCAGAAGCGCAAGTCCGATCCATCCAGATACCCGGATGGACTTGCTGAACTGGACGCAGCAGGCCTGCGCGCGCTTGGGGAGGAGTACATCGAGCGCACGCGCATACAGCGCAAGACTGCAAAGCCCTTTTTCATCGACAAGATGCCCAACAATTTCGCCCATGTCGGCATGATCCATCTGATCCTGCCGAATGCGAAGATCATCGACGCGCGCCGTCACCCGCTGGGCAGCTGTCTCTCCGCCTTCAAGCAGCACTTTGCGCGAGGACAGACATTCTCCTACAGCCTGACCGACCTGGGCAGATATTACCGGGATTATGTCGCCCTGATGGACCATTTCGACGACGTGCTGCCCGGTCGCATTCATCGCATCTTTTACGAACATCTTGTGGCGGGCCTCGAGAACGGTGTCCGCCAGTTGCTCGACCATTGTGGCCTCGATTTCGAGGACGCCTGCCTGTCCTTCCACACGAACACGCGCGCCGTGCGCACCGCCAGCTCGGAACAGGTGCGCCAGCCCCTGTACCGTGACGCGGTGGATCACTGGAGGAATTTCGATGCCTGGCTTCAGCCGCTGAAGGATGCGCTGGGCCCGGCACTTGACGAGTACCCCGCGGCAATATCCGCGGCATGAAAACAATCGGTCCAAACAAGAAAGGGGAAGTTAGACAATGAAACAACACTTCAGGTCGGGGCGTTCACGCCCGGCAAGGCTGGCAGGTCTGCTGCTTGCAACGACGGCGATCAGCGGGGCAATGCCCGCCCTCGCCCAGGACACAGCCAAGAAGGACGAGAGCAAGAGCACTGTCGAGAAGATAACCGTGACGTCCCAGAAGCGCGCCCAGCAGCTTCAGGATGTACCCGCGTCGGTACAGGCGATCAGCACCAAGAAGATCGAAGAACTGCAGATCAGCGACATCAACGACTACGCCAAGCATCTGCCCAACGTGACGATCCAGCCCTCAAGCCCGGGCTTCGTGGGTGTGTACATGCGCGGCGTGGCCAGCGGCGAAAACCGCAACCACTCGGGACCGTCCCCGAGCGTCGGCATGTACCTCGACGAAATCCCGATCACGACGATCCAGGGCGCCCTCGACGTCCACGTCTACGACATCGCCCGCGTGGAAGCGCTGGCAGGTCCCCAGGGTACGCTCTACGGCGCGAACTCGCAGGCCGGAACGATACGCATAATCACGAACAAGCCAGACACGGTCGAAACCTATGGCAGCGCAACCTTCGAGGTGAACGCCGTTGACCATGGCGGCATCGGCTCGAGCGCCGAAGGCTTCGTCAACGTTCCGCTCTCCGACAAGGCCGCAGTGCGTATAGTCGGTTGGGGACGCCACGACGCCGGCTATATTGACAATGTGTTCGGCACGCGGCTCTACCCCACATCGGGCGTGCTCGACAACAACGCCGACCGCGCAAAGGACGATTACAACACCGTCGACACCTATGGCGCGCGCGCA
>JBILGJ010000345.1:0-3387 GCA_044351125.1 Micropepsaceae bacterium | reverse complement strand
CGACATGCAAATCTCCTTACGTTCGGGCGTCAGCGCGATTGCTGCCCGGCAAGACAAGACAAAGAGGTTCCGTCGGGACGCACGATGGCGCCCGCTCAGTTCCTGTTCAGTTGGATGTTCTGGGTGGTGAGCCGGGGCGCGTTATGCCCGGGCGTGGACCGCCGCTAGCATGGAGTGTCAGGCAAGATCATTTGCGCTCCCTCCTTTGTCTGCGAAGTTCCTTCACGGCATGCACCAGCGCGTCACCTATGAGCTCGGCTTGCGCGGCGGGCATGTTCCTGAGTTCTTCCACATCGATGACGACCCTGCACCATGAGGTGAGGTCGATCGTGGCGGCATCTTTCCAGTCGGGCGGCCCGGCTTCATGGCCGAGGGCTTGCCAGGTGCCTGCCATGCCGATCCGGTTGCGAAGCGCGTTGCTTTCGAATTCCTGCATGCGAGCGGACATCGAGGATTGTTCATCCAAGAATGCCAAGCTCTCGGGCGGTTCTGCCAGAAGATCCCTCAAGTGGCGCCGGGCGACGCTTTGGACCCGAACCGGCTTGTTGTCGGGTCTGCGCGGCTGTGTCCCGGGGGACGCCTCGTCGGGCAGCATGGCCTCGAGGTCTCCCAGCGCGCTTGACTGGATGAAGGATGCGACCTTGGCCAGCGGCCAGCCGTCGTTGAGCAACTGGCGTGTGGCGAGCACCTGGACGAGATGCTCGTAACCGTAGCGCACTTCCTTGCCCTTGCGGCCCGGTCGCGTCATCGCCCCGCCGGACGTGTAGTAGCGTACCAGGCGATCCTTGAGTTCGAAGGGGTCGTGCCCGTCATCCTTTTCGATGCCCAGGGTCACGAGCAGCGTGGTCGCCACCTTCACGAACTGGTCGAGGGACCAGTCATCGTGCAGCGATTGATACCTGAGTTTCCACGTGAGCATTGAGGGTGTCCGGGGTGCTTGCCTTGGGCTCTGAAGCGGGGCCGAGGCTCTCCCCGACCGTGACCAGAAGATAGGTTCCGGAACGTAAACTGTCAATGACAAGTTAAAAGATATTTTGTCATCGACGCTAACACTGTAAGTGTTAATTCTTGAGGTGCCGAAAAATATGGGCTTTTTCTACCCTCTGTGACGAAAATGGAGAGGCCCGGACGAGCCGGGCCTCAAGCTTGGTAAACGATGACAGTCTCTGCTGTCAGGGTGCGACGCGGCGGGAGGGGCCGAGGATGTTCTCCTGACGGACCAGTTCCCGGATCTCCGGCGTGACGCAAACCACGTCCCCGGGGAAGGCCTCGCGCCAGACAAAGCCGGCCATGCAGGTGTTGGGGCCATAGGCGCCGCCGCCGGGCTGGATGCGGGTGGGGGCGGCGGCATTTTCCGCCGCGGTCCTGGACCTGGCCTCGGGGGTCACGCAGACGCGGTCGGCGGGGCTTGCTTCGCGCCAGACATAACCGGACCGGCAGGTTTCGGGCCCGTAGGCGAGCACCCTGCGGGACTGGCCAAGCCGGTTTTCCTCGGCAGTGGCCGTGCGGGTCGCCGGCGTCACGCAGACCCGGTCACCCGGGAAGGCCTCGCGCCAGACAAAGCCCGGAAGGCAGGTGTCAGGACCATAGGCGCCGCCCACGGGGCTGCGGCGCATGCCCGCCATGGCGTTGTCGTTGCGGGCGCGGTCGCGCGAGGCGGGGGGCACGCAGACGCGGTCGGCAGGTGATGCCTCGCGCCAGACATAGCCGGCCCTGCAGGTTTCAGGCCCGTAGGGCAGCGGGTCAGCGCTGGCCGGGCTTGGGAATGCAGTCGCGGCGACAAGTGACAGGACTGCCAGTGCGAAAACTTGCTTCATGATCCGATCTCCCTTCGAGAAGCGTGAGCGCACATTTGAGAGGTGATGCGGTGGAAACAAGGCGCAAGACTGTGACGGTTGGCACGCTTCAGTCGATCAGTTTCCCGCGTCGGGTGGCTCCACGCCCATGTCCCAGGGAACGGCCTGCTGTTCCTGCTTGCGCTTGCGTTCTTCTTCCTGTTCCTGCTCTTCCGTGAGGCGGGCCTCTTCGGCTTCCCTGGCAATGGCGGCTTGCAGCGCGTCGCTGACCTCGGTCAGATATCCGTTATCCTCGGCGTATTTCGCGCTGCCATACCGGCGCAGGAATTCGCGCATGGCTGGAATGCTGTTCCGGTCGAGCGCTGCGAATGCCCGGTCGATTTTCCTGTTCTGCTCCTGCTGCTGCGGAGCGAGTTCCGTGGTTGTCTCTGCCGTTGGAGATCCGTCGTCCGCAGGCGCTGCTGCGCCGGTTGCGCCGGCCTCGATGGGTGCGGCGTCGGCCACCGGCAGCGCCTCGCTCCCCCCTTCGCCAGCCACAGACATGTCGAGCGGCGGGGCTTCCGAGCGTTCCTCGACCGCCACGTGATCCCTCAAGGCGACGGTCACCGCTATTGCGGCCAGCGCTACAATGAACAAGAGGATCAGCGCGGCCGCACCCGCTCCGAAACGGACGACCTTCAGGTCGGCTCCGTCCAGGACGGGCAAGTCGGTGGTGTCGGCGTCCTTTGTTCGTGCAGGCATGGCGACCGTCTGGCGTAGCCGGATCGTCTGTCGATCCGGCCTTCAGGGAGCGATGCTAGCTGGAACGCTGGCCGCTTTACAACCTGTTCACGAAAATGTTGCGGTGCGAAAGATATCGACTGTGATGGGCTGACAGCCAGGTCGTGCGGCAGCCGCACCTGTGTCTTGTGTCCTGTATGGCCGACAGTCCATCATCTGGTTGGTGCGCTTAGTGTGCACGGGAAGAGAGAGGGACATGACGGACCTGTTTGCGCTGTCGCGCGCGGTAATTGACGAAGGAAAGGGCACTGACCAGGTCGGCCCGATCAACCGCATCAACCACCAGCTCTCGGAATTACGGCCCGATATTGCGGTGGTGGAGGCCTTCTCGCACTCGATCGTGTTTCGCACGGATGACGGGCTGGTTGCGTTCGACACCTCGAACCCGAGCGGTGGCTCGAAAGTCGTTTCCGAGATCAGGCGCTGGAGCGATGACCGCTTCAACACGATCGTCTACACGCACGGGCATGTCGACCATGTTGGCGGTTGCGGCGCGTTCGTTGCCGATGCGGCCTCGCAAGGGCACCCGGGCATCTGCATCTGCGGGCACGAGAACGTGGCCCAGCGCTTCGACCGCTACCGGATGACGAATGGCTACAACCAGGTCATCAACGAGCGGCAGTTCGGGCAGTTCCGTCGGCGGGGCTATGGCATGAGCGAGGCGGACAAGACGGTTGCGCCGTTCTTGCCGGATGATTCACCCAAGCCGTCGCTGACCTATCGCGATGCGATGACGCTGGATGTGGGCGGGTTGCGGATCGAGCTCAACCATGCCCGCGGTGAAACCGACGACCATACGTGGGCGTGGATC
>JBILGJ010000344.1:0-3389 GCA_044351125.1 Micropepsaceae bacterium | reverse complement strand
GTCGCAGGACCCGACGCTGAGGCCTTCACCCAGCGCCTGATCGATCAGGGGGTTCAGATCCTCCGGAACTCGGCGGACCCCGGCCGCAAGGCCAAGTTCCGCGAGTTCATTACCCAGTACGCCGACGTCCGCAAGACCGCTCGCTTCACGCTGGGCAACTACGCGCGAACGGCAGCGCCAGCAGACGTCGATGCATTCGTCGATGCCTTCAAGGACTACGCGGTCGCGATCTACGAGACCCAGCTCGACAAGTACAAGGGCGAGAGCCTCAAGGTCGTCGGCTCCATCGACAACAAGCCCGGTGACTACATCGTCAAGACGGTTGTGAAGGGCGGCTCGGGAAGCGACGCGATGCGCATCGACTTCCGCATGTCCGGCGGCAGCGGCGCCTACAAGTTCTATGACATCTCGGTGGAAGGTGCCTGGCTGGGCATCTCGCAGCAGGAGCAGTTCAAGTCCTTCCTCGAGCAGAACCGCGGCAGCGTCCCGGCATTAACCGCCGACCTCAAGGCGCGCACTCAGCGCATCCTGGCTGGCGAGAAATAACGGAACCCATTCCGGAACAGCTTGAGGGCGCCCCAGCCGATCCGGCCAGGGCGCCCTTTTTGTGCCTTCAACGGACCAGCTTCTTGTACTTGATCCGATGCGGGATCATCGCGTCATCGCCCAGACGGCGCTTCCGGTCAGCTTCATAGTCCTGGTAGTTGCCCTCGAACCATTCCACATGGCTGTCGCCCTCGAAGGCGAGCATGTGGGTGGCGATACGGTCAAGGAACCAGCGGTCGTGGCTGATGACCATCACGCAGCCCGCAAACTCCGTCAGCGCGTCCTCGAGCGCACGCAACGTTTCGACATCCAGGTCGTTCGTCGGCTCGTCGAGCAGCAGCAGGTTGCAGTGCGACTTCAGCATCTTCGCGAGATGCACCCGGTTGCGCTCACCACCCGAGAGCTGCCCCACCTTCTTCTGCTGGTCGAGCCCCTTGAAATTGAACGCGGAAACATAGGCACGGCTTTGCACCTGCCGTTTGCCCAATTCAAGAATGTCGAGACCGCCGGAGATTTCCTCCCAGACGGTCTTCTTGGCATCGAGCGCATCGCGCGACTGGTCCACATAGCCCATGACCACCGTGTCACCCAGCTTGAGCGAGCCGCCGTCAGGCTTTTCCTGACCGGTCAACATGCGGAACAGCGTGGTCTTGCCGGCGCCGTTCGGGCCGATGACGCCTACGATGCCGCCGGGCGGCAGCTTGAAGCTGAGACTGTCAACGAGCAGGCGATCGCCATAGGACTTCGAAAGACCATCCGCCTCTACGACGAGAGAGCCAAGGCGCGGTCCGGGAGGAATGACGATCTGCGCCTCGCCGCTGCGCACGGCGGTCGCCTGCGCCAGCAAATCCTCGTAGGCCTTGACGCGGGCCTTTGACTTGGCCTGGCGCGCCTTGGGGCTGGAGGCAATCCACTCGCGCTCCCGGGCCAGCGTCTTGAGCCGGGCTTCCTCGCCCTTGGCCTCGACAGCCATCCGCTTTTCCTTCTGTTCCAGCCAGGACGAGTAGTTCCCCTCGTAGGGTATGCCCTGCCCCCGGTCGAGTTCGAGGATCCAGCCCGTCACGTTGTCGAGGAAGTAGCGGTCATGGGTCACGAGTACCACCGTGCCCTTGTATTCCTTCAGGTGATGCTCGAGCCACGCCACCGATTCAGCATCGAGATGGTTGGTCGGTTCGTCGAGAAGCAGCAGGTCCGGCGCCTCCAGCAAAAGCCGGCACAGCGCCACGCGACGCTTCTCGCCGCCCGACAGCTTGGTGACATCCGCATCCGAGGGAGGACAGCGCAAGGCATCAAGGGCCTGCTCGATCTGGCTGTCGAGGTCCCAGAGCCCCTGCGCGTCGATCTGGTCCTGCAGCTTGGCCATCTCGTCGGCCGTCTCGTCGGAATAGTTTGCGGCGATCTCGTTGTAGCGGTCGACCAGCGACTTCTTGTGCTGCACCGCCACCATGACATTGCCCAGCACGTCCTTGGTCGGGTCCAGCTCTGGCTCCTGCGGGAGGTAGCCAACACGTGCGCCATCGGCCGCCCACGCCTCGCCTGTGAATTCCTTTTCGAGACCCGCCATGATCTTGAGCAAGGTCGACTTGCCGGCGCCGTTGAGGCCAATCACGCCGATCTTGGCCCCCGGATAGAAGGACAGCCAGACATCCTTCAGAACCTGCTTGCCGCCAGGATAGGTCTTGCCCAGCTTCTTCATCACATAAACATATTGGTAGGAGGCCATGTAACCCGCGCGCCCTTGAGTGAAATCCTGAGGAATTGCAGTAAATGAGAGGGCCTTCTAGCCGAGGACGCCCCCCCGCGGCAAGCAGTGACAAACCCATGAAACCCCTTGCGGCGCGCAGCAAACACATGCACTTAAGGCAAACGGGAGTTCCATCGAACCACGATGTCGGCGAGGTGCCGCGCAAGGGGGCTTTCACATGTCCAGCAAGGCATCAGTACTGACGCTTCCGCGCAGCCTTCCGGCAACCCACCCGATTCTTGAAACACTCGCCTGCATGACCTGCCCGGCCCGCAAGAGCGACATCTGCGGGAACATGTCCGACGATGACATCCGCACCATTTCCAACAACTCGAGCAGGATCCGCCTGAAGGCTGGCGAGACCCTTGTCTGGGACGGAGATGAGGCAAGACATGCCTATGTCGTGACCAGCGGCACCCTGCGCTCGTCGAAGGCCAACGACGACGGCCGGCGACAGATCCTGAGCTTCATGTTCATAGGCCAGTTCATTGGCATTCCCTCCGACCACGTTCATCACTACAGCGTGGAAGCCCTGACAGACTCCGAAGTCTGCCGTTTCGAACGCCGCAAGCTGGAAGACATTCTGCTGCGCTATCCGGCCGTCGACCAGGGATACCGGCGCGGAACGGCACGCCAGCTTGAAAGCGCGCATGAGCACGCCTTCGCCCTTGGTCGCAGGACAGCGATGGAGCGCGTCGCGGCATTTCTCTATGAACTGTCGCGCTCCGGCTGCCCGAAGACAGCACCCAGGACGCTGAAGCTGCCAATGACACGCAGCGACATCGCTGACTTCCTGGGCCTCACCCTTGAAACCGTCAGCCGCGCCTTCAGCCGCCTGAAGTCAGTTGGCGCCATAGGGCTGCCATCCGCCCAGGAGGTCGAGATCAAGGACGAGGAGCGCCTGAAGGCTCTGGCCGGGCTCGTGAGCCTTTGACCTGATGAAACACGTCCCCCAAGCCTCTCAGGACCAACACACGCCATGAGTTACGTCTCCCGCACACTGGGCCCCAGGGAAACAATCCGGTTCTCCACCGGGTATCACTGGCTCTATTGGCTTGGAGCGTCTCTGCTTGCCGGCCCTTTCTGCGCAGTGCTGCTC
>JBILGJ010000343.1:0-3436 GCA_044351125.1 Micropepsaceae bacterium | reverse complement strand
CATTGTCACGGCAGAAGAGATGGCGCGCATCGGCGCCGGCGGCATCAACGCAAGCCTTCTGGTCCACGGCATCGGCCTGCCGCCCATCATGGCAATCGGCTCGCCCGAGATGAAGCAATTCGTGGCAACGCAGGTTCTTTCGGGCGAGAAGCAGATCTCGTTGGCCATCACCGAACCCTCCGGCGGTTCCGACGTGGCGCAACTCAAGACCCGCGCCGTGCGCGATGGCGACCACTACGTCGTCAACGGCTCCAAGATGTTCATCACCGGAGGCATGCGCGCCCACTGGTTCACGACCGCCGTGCGTACCGGGGGCCCGGGCATGGGCGGCATCTCGCTCCTGCTGATCGACGCCAACGCCCCCGGCGTGACACGCACCAACCTGCGCAAGCAGGGCTGGTGGGCCTCAGACACCGCCGAGGTCGGGTTCAACGACGTCCGCGTCCCCGTGGCCAACCTCATCGGCGGCGAAAACCAGGGCTTCATGGGCATCATGCTCAACTTCAACGGCGAGCGCCTCGGCATGGCCGCAAGCGCCTGCGCCTACGCACGCGTCTGCCTCGAGGAAGCCGTCAAATGGGCCCGCGAGCGCCAGACCTTCGGCAAGCGCCTCGCCGACCACCAGGTCATCCGCCACAAGATCGCCGAGATGGTCCGCCAGATAAATGCGACCCAAGCCTATCTCGAGATCTGCACCTGGCGCGTCCAGAACGGCGAAACCCCGGCCGCCGACCTCGCCCTGCTCAAGGTCCAGGCCACCCTGACCATGGAGTTCTGCGCCCGCGAAGCCATGCAGATCCTTGGCGGCACCGGCTACATGCGCGGGGGCCGGGTCGAGCGCATTTACCGGGAAGTCCGCGTAAACGCGATCGGTGGCGGTTCGGAAGAGATCATGCGCGACCTTGCGGCACGCCAACTCGGTTTATGAATGTTAAACCTTTTGTGGCAGGATTCGCCCGTTTCAAGGACTCTAGGGGGCTCTGGCGCTCATGTTCTCTCTGATCATCGGTCTTCTGCTTTTCGCAGCCATGGGAGCCGTCATGCTGTGGCGGCCCGAGTATCTCACCCGCGTTACCGGCGTTGAACTCTCGACCCCTGAAGCCCGCAACGAGGCCCGCGCCGTCTACGGCGGCTTTGGCATCGCCGTGGCGCTCGCGCTGTTCACCGCCCTCGTCTACTCCGACTTCAAGGGCGGCATCATGTACACGACTGGCCTGATGCTCATCGGCATGGCCGCCGGACGCGGCTACGCGGCCTGGCTCGAGCGTCCAACCTCCCCGATCATCTGGGGCCTTCTGGTTGGCGAGGCACTCCTCGGCCTGATGATCTTCTTCCGCGTCTGAAGACCCCGTCTCCCGCAGGGAGACAAAGCTTTCTGGTGCGTGTTGCAACGGCGACACGCACCACGCGAACTCCAGACAGCACGTTCGCCTCCGACGGGACGCCCCGGTAAGCCCGATTCAAGCGTCTCTTGTTTCGCATCACGCACCCTTGCAATGGCGGATTTCAGCGCAGCCATGACGCTGCCCTGTGGACCACTGGCCACGCAAAAGCAAAATCCTCCAATGCAGAACGCTGCGTGGAGATATGCCGCATCACCCCTCCCGTAGATTGCAACGGCGTGTCGGTCTCGCCTTTGTTGTGTTGAACATCGTTCAATCCCGCGTCATCACTGAAGCCGAGCAAAGATTCGGGGGGATACGGAACTTGTCTCAGTCAGATCATCCATCGGACCGCCGCCGCGAAGACCGTCGCGAGGCTTCGCACGCCCACAAGCGCGCCGAGATCCTGGCCGCCGCCCGCCGCGTCTACGCGCGCGACGGCGCCAAGGGCCTGACCATCCGCGCCGTGGCCACCGAGGCCGGCTACGTGCCGGGCGCCGTCTATTTCTACTTCCATTCCAAGGCCGCGATCCTGTCCGAACTTGCCGTCAGCGAGCTTGCAGGCCTCACCCGCCAGCTGAAGGCCACCTCCAGCAAGGACGCTGCCGAACGCGCCGCCGCCGCCGCCGAGGCCTTTGCAGCCGCTCATGCGATCTTCAACATGGACGTCGAGAACCAGGGCACGAACCCGGGCTCCGAGCGCGTCCTCCTTGGCCGCCTGATCTCGCTGTTCCAGACCGTCAGCGAGCCGCTGGCCCTCGAGGGCCTGCCCCCCGAACAGGCCCAGGCCCGCGCCCTTGGCCTGTCATCAGCAGCCATCGGCCTCGCCACGCTCGCCCGCATGGGCAAGCTCGACAAGCTCGGCGTGACCGCGGCCTCGACCCTGCGCGAAGTCGCCCACTGCCTGAAGGACGCCCCCGAGCGCAAGGAAGCGACGGGCGGCTAGGCCGCGAGCCGCGCCGCCGTAAGCCAACGCCTGTCAAGGCAATAGGCCATTATTGGCAATTCGCAAATGGCGGTGTAACGTTTCCCTACGGCAACCAAAAGTGCCAGAGGGGGGACGACACCATGAGAAATATCCTGACAGCGACCATTATCGGCATGTGCATGCATGCGCTCACGGCCGGATCGGCCACCGCTGAAGATTGCAAGCCACTGCGCCGATACGCACAGATCCCCTTCCAGCAGGACTCGACCAAACACATCCACCTCCCGGTCGTGATCGGTGGTGTCAATTCGCAGATGATGCTCGACACCGGCGCATTCTGGAGCCTTCTGCGCAAGGACATCGCGACACAGTTGGGCCTGGAGCCGCGACGCAACTACAACCTCATGATGTTCGACGGCGGCGGAGCAAGGATCGACCAGTCCGTCCTCGTTCCGGAGTTCCGCCTCGGCCAACTCAATTTCGGCGCTGCAGAGTTCTTTGTATCGGAATTCTGGGCCGGCGCGCCGCTGAACGAGCGCGCAGGCGTCATCGGCCAGAACCTGCTCGCCAAGGTCGACCTCGAAATCGACAATGCTGGCAGGACCGTGTCGATCTTCAGCCAGGACCATTGCTCGGGCGACGGCGTCTATTGGGCGGATGAAGCCGTGGTCCTGAAGTACGAACGCGCAGGTGCCCGCACGACAGCGACCGGCTCGCGCCTGAAGCGGGACGTCGACAAGAACCAGATCGACGAGCCCATCGTGACAGCAGAACTTCAGGGCAAACCCGTACGACTGCTTTTTGATACGGGCGCGACATTCACCTCGATGGACCTAGAGCATGCGCGAAATGCCTTTGGCCTCACGAAGGATTCACCCGGCGTCGAACCCGCCGGCAGCGCCATTGTGGCCAGCGGCGCCCGCATCGAAACCTATCGCTATGTGTTCTCGGAACTGAAGATCTCCGGCATCCGTTTTGAAAATGTCCCAGTGCTCCTGGGCGACTTCGATCGCGCAGCTCAGGTCATTCTCGGCATGAACGAGATGAGCAAGCTGCGCATCTATTTTGCCTTCAAGGAAGGCGCCATCTACGTCACCGCCGCGGACGCCGGGCGCGCGCCAGCCAA
>JBILGJ010000342.1:0-3455 GCA_044351125.1 Micropepsaceae bacterium | reverse complement strand
AGGACAAGATCCTCTACGAGGGTCCGGAGCCGGGCACGCTCGTGCAGTATTTCAAGGACGACACCACGGCACTTCATGGCCGCAAGAAGGCGGTGCTCGAGGGCAAGGGTGTGCTGAACAACCGCATCTCAGAGTTCCTCATGTCACGGCTGACCGAGATCGGCGTGCCCAACCACTTCATGCGCCGGCTCAACATGCGCGAGCAACTGGTTCGGGAGGTCGAGATCATTCCACTCGAAGTTGTGGTGCGCAATGTTGCCGCCGGGTCGCTTGCCACGCGCTTCGACATGGATGAGGGCACGGTTCTCCCCAGATCAATCATCGAGTTCTTCCTGAAGAACGACAAGTTGCAGAACCCGATGGTCACGGAAGAGCACATCACTGCCTTCAACTGGGCGAGCCCGCATGAAATCGATGAAATCGTCGCGCTGGCGATCCGAATCAATGACTTCTTGTCTGGGTTGTTCCTGGGCGCAGGCATCAAGCTTGTGGATATAAAAATTGAATTCGGAAGGCTCTGGGAAAATGACATGATGCGTGTAATTCTGGCTGACGAGATCAGTCCGGACTCGATGCGCCTGTGGGACATTCGCACCAGCGAGAAGCTCGACAAGGATCGGTTCCGACGTGATCTCGGCGGCGTGACAGAGGCCTACAGCGAAGTCGCACGCCGCCTTGGCATCCTCAACGAACCCCAAACTACCGAACGAAAGGGACCGGTTCTCGTCAAATGAAAGCACGCGTTACAGTCATGTTGAAATCGGGCGTGCTCGATCCGCAGGGCAAGGCGATCGGACAGGCGCTGAACAGGTTGGGCTTCCACGGCGTCGGCGAGGTTCGCCAGGGGAAAGTCATCGAGGTTGAACTGGACGAGACCGACCAGTCCCGCGCCCACGCGAAACTGTCGGAGATGTGCGAGAAGCTGCTCGCCAATACCGTGATCGAAAACTACGCCATCGAATTCAAATAAGGCGGACACGGACGAACGTGCCTTGAAGAAAATGTCTGGTGGATTTTCCGGGGTTGGTTCAAGGGGTGGACGATGAAAGTCTTGAGTTCGCTTGCGGGCGTCTTGTGCGCATCGCTGCTGTTTGCGCCCGCGCTTTCTGCTCCCGCGCTTGCGGCCCCGGCACCTGCCAGCGAGGCTGATGCCCGCATGGCCGCTGCAATGGACCTCATCGATGCCATGGGCGGGCGAGAGGCGATCATGTTCCAGATCAGCCGCGTCGTGCCCTCGCAGATGCAGGAACTCCAGACGCAATTCCCCAACATGTCGGCCGAGATGCGCGGCATGATCGAGCGTTCGATGCGCGAAGAGATGGCGCGGGGCGTCAATCGCCTGCTCTCGCAGATGGCAGGTGCCTGGGCTGAGCGCTTCACGGCGCGCGAACTGCGCGAGATTTCGGCTTTCCACCGTTCTCCCGCCGGCCGCAAGCTGAGGGCCGAACAGCAGGACCTTCAGCGGGAACTCTCGGATATCGGCCGGGTCTGGGGCGAGGAAATCGGCAAGCGCATCCAGCAGCGCCTGCGCGAGGAAACGACGCGCAGCGCGCCGCTCACGAGCTGAGACACCCTGCCCCTTCAACCGAATCGCCTGTGACCCTGTCCTGTCGCCGTCTTGGGGCTGAATAACGCAGTCTGCGACCTCGCTTTTTCAGGGCGGAGGCTTTAATCAGGGGGCCTGAAAAACGCTTGAGGGAGATCGGAATCCGTGAAAGCGGCCGTCATCGTCTTTCCTGCCTCGAACTGTGACCGCGACGTTGCCATGGCGCTCGAACGCGCGACCGGCAAGGCGCCCCTGATGGCCTGGCATGGGGAGGCGACCCTGCCCGACCAGCTGGACCTGATCGTGCTGCCCGGTGGCTTCTCGTATGGCGACTATCTGCGCTGCGGCGCGATGGCGGCGCACTCGCCCATCATGCGCGAGGTGATTGCGCGGGCGAAGAAGGGAACGCCGGTGCTCGGCATCTGCAACGGGTTCCAGATCCTGTGCGAGACGGGCCTTTTACCCGGCGTTCTCATGCGCAATGCCAGCCTCAAGTTCGTGTCGCGCTCGGTTGCGATGAGGGTCGAGGCGACGAACACGATGTTCACCGCGCGCTATGCCCCGGGCCAGACGGTCCACATTCCGGTGGCCCATGGCGATGGCAACTACTTCGCCGACAAGGCCACGCTCGACCGGTTGGAGGGCGAGGGACGGATCGCCTTTCGCTATGTCGAGGGTGACAACCCGAATGGTGCGGCCCGCAACATCGCCGGCATCTTCAACGAGCGTCGGACCATCATGGGCATGATGCCCCATCCTGAACGCGTGTCGGAGCCGCTGCATGGCGGCACCGACGGAAAAGCCATCTTCGACAGCCTGGTGGGTGCCCTCTCGTGACCGAAGCAACGCTGACCCATGCCATCGACCACGGCCTCTCAGAGGACGAGTGGAAGCACATCCTGCGAGTGATGAACCGCGCCCCCAACCTGACCGAGCTTGGCATCTTCTCGGTCATGTGGAGCGAGCACTGCAGCTACAAGTCCTCGCGCGTGCACCTGAAGAAGCTGCCGACGAGCGCGCCCTGGGTCATCCAGGGCCCGGGCGAGAACGCGGGTGTCATCGACATCGGCGATGGCGATGCAATCATCTTCAAGATGGAGAGCCACAACCATCCCTCGTTCATCGAACCCTATCAGGGTGCGGCGACGGGCGTGGGCGGCATCATGCGCGACGTGTTCACGATGGGCGCACGCCCCATCGCGATGCTGAACGCGCTGCGCTTCGGCGAGCCGAAGCACCCGAAGACGCAGCATCTGGTCTCGGGCGTGGTGGCGGGCATCGGCGGCTATGGCAACTGCATGGGCGTGCCGACGGTTGCGGGCGAGGTGAATTTCCACAAGGCCTATAACGGCAACATCCTGGTCAATGCGATGTGCGTGGGCCTGGCCAAGACCGACAAGATCTTCATGTCGGCGGCGAAGGGATCTGGCAATCCGGTCGTCTATGTCGGCTCGAAGACCGGGCGTGACGGCATTCACGGCGCCACCATGGCCTCTGCCGAGTTCGATGACGCATCTGAGGAAAAGCGCCCTACCGTTCAGGTCGGCGACCCCTTCACCGAGAAGCTGCTGCTTGAGGCGTGCCTTGAGCTGATGGCCACCGACGCCATCATCGGCATCCAGGACATGGGTGCGGCCGGCTTGACCTCGTCGTCGTGCGAAATGGCGGACAAGGGTGGCTCGGGGATCGAACTCAACCTCGACAAGGTGCCCTGTCGCGAGAAGGGCATGACGCCCTACGAGATGATGCTATCGGAAAGCCAGGAGCGGATGCTCATGGTGCTGAAGCCGGGGCGCGAGGCAGAGGCCCAGAAGATCTTTGCCAAGTGGGAACTCGACTTTGCCGTGATCGGCGTGACGACAGACACCAAGCGGCTCGTGCTCAAGTTCAAGGGCGAGACGGTTGCCGA
>JBILGJ010000340.1:0-3473 GCA_044351125.1 Micropepsaceae bacterium | reverse complement strand
GCATTGCGGCCGGCATCGCCTGCCTCTGGGGGCCTGCGCATGGCGGTGCCAACGAGGCTGCGCTGCGCATGCTCGAGGAAATCGGCGACGTAAAGCGCATTCCCGAATATGTGGCGCGCGCGAAGGACAAGAACTCGGGCTTCCGCCTGATGGGCTTTGGCCACCGCGTCTACAAGAACTATGACCCGCGGGCAAAGGTCATGCAGAAGACCTGCCACGAGGTACTGGACGAGCTTGGCATCCGCAACGATCCCCTGCTGCAGGTGGCCATGGAGCTTGAGAAGATCGCCCTGAACGATCCGTATTTTGTCGAAAAGAAGCTGTATCCGAATATCGACTTCTATTCGGGCATCACGCTGCGTGCTCTCGGGTTCCCGACGTCGATGTTCACGGCGTTGTTCGCTCTGGCGCGAACGGTCGGCTGGATTGCCCAGTGGGCCGAGATGATTGAGGACCCGAGCCAGAAGATCGGCCGGCCTCGCCAGCTCTATGTGGGTGCGGGTCGGCGCGACTATGTGCCGGTCAACAAGCGATCGGCCTGAAGCAGGTCTATCCTGGATTTTTTTGGGCCGCGTCGGGTTCCCGGCGCGGCTCTTTCATTATGCGCAGGATCTCGCGTGCGGCGCGCAGGCTTGGCGGCTCGTCGCCCTGCCCCATTGCCTTGAGCGCGGCGACACTGGCGGTGACCTGCGCAACCCGTGCTGCATGGTTCGTCAGCAGACGCACCAGTTCGCGCGAAAGGTTCTGGGCCGTGCAGTTCTCCTGGATGAACTCGGGCACGACGTCCCGATCGAGGATCAGGTTCACCAGCGTCACAAAGCGAACCTTGACCATGCGCCGCGCGATGGCTGCAGTCAGGTTGCCCACCCTGTAGCCGATGACCATCGGCGTTGCACTGAGCGCCAGCTCCGTGGCGACGGTGCCTGAGGCTGCGAGGGCGACGTCGGCTGCGTCAAATGCCCCAAGCTTTTCCTCGGCGTCCTCGATCACAAGCACGTCGCGACCCCACTGGCTGACCAGTTCACGGACCTTGTGGCTGACGGTCTGAACCGTGGGCACGACGATGCGGCAGGGCCCAGCCTCGCGCTCGGCCATTTCGATGGCCTCGCGGAACACGGGCCAGAGGAAGCGCAGTTCGCTGGAGCGGCTTCCCGGCAGCAGCAACAGGATCCGCGTGTCCGGCGCGATCCCGTGGCGGGTGCGGAAGGCCTCGCCCTGCCCCGGTTTCGGCACGCGTTCAACGACGGGGTGCCCGACGAACGAGGCGCCCATGCCGGCGCCCTGGAAGAACGGCACCTCGAAGGGAAGAAGGCACAGCACGTGATCGAAATAGGCTGCCATCTTCTTCGCGCGACCCGGACGCGAGGCCCACACCTGGGGGGCGACGTAATCCACGAGCTTGAGCTCGGGGGCAATCTTGCGGATCCGCCTTGCCACCTTGTGGGTGAAGTCGGGGCTGTCGATCATCACAACGATGTCGGGTTTGGTATCCCGGGCAAATCGCGCCACCTGCCGGATGCGCCTCAGGATCACGGGGATCTTTGGCACGACTTCCCGCAGTCCCATGACAGACGTATCGGTGATCGAATAAAGGCTCTGCATGCCGGCGGCACGCATGCGTTCACCGCCGACACCGATAATGTCAGCCTTGCCCAGCGTCAGCTGGCGAAGGGCGAGGATGACCTGCTGTCCCAGTGCGTCGCCCGAGGGTTCGCCGACAACAAGCATGATCTTGGGGGGATGGTTCGCGTCGGTGGGTGTCATTGTTCGCTCATTCCAAACACGAAGAGGCCTGCGCTGTCGGCCCGGGCCTTGACGGTGTCGGGTTGCACGACCACGCTGTGGCCTGCTTCCACGAGGATGCCGGCGAGGCCGAGCGCGGCGGCGAGTTCGACCGTATGGCATCCGATGGCTGGCGGATCCATCGAGACGAGCTGGCCGGGCGCCATGCTCTTCACAAGGAGACCTCCGCGGGCTGTCGCCGGATCGGCGTTGCGCAGCATGGCATCGGTGCCGGCCTTGGTTTCGGCGGCCACCGTCGTGCCATTGGCGAAGATGACCGCCTGGCCCTGGCCCGATATGCCGTGCTGCCGGGCTGCCTGCAGCGCCATAGAGAACATCTGCTCCAGCGCGGGGGCTGCACGTGTCGCTGTCAGGTAGCCGGCAGCTGCTGCAAGCGTGGGTGCGGCCTGAAGTGGAGAGAGCACCCTGAAGCCTGCGCGCTCGAAGGTTGCGGCGATGGCGCGATGGATCCCGTCATTGTGACGCCGCAAGACCCCGAAATTGGATACAAGGAACCAGATGCCGCCCAGATCCGGGCGCAGCCTGATGTTGCCATCGCGCGGCCGCTTGAAGTGACCCGCAAAGACGACATCCCGGCAGTCCATCTGCCTCAGACGTGCGATGCACCAGCCAAGCTTGCCGATGCTCTTGCGCTCGCTCTGGATGCCGGGTGGAACCTGATCTGCAAACTCGTCGACGGCCAGCACAAAGACGTCCCTGCCGGCGGCGATCGCGGCACGCGCGATCTCCATCGGCAGTTCGCCGCCGCCGGCAATGATACCGAGTCTGGCTGGAGACGGGTTCACTCCGTTTCGGTGCGCGTCTCGCGGTTTGGCATGCACAGTGGCCGATTGGTGTTGTTGCGCACGAAGTTCACGATTTCCATCACTTCAGCGTTGTTGGCAAACAGCTCGGCCACGTCGGACAGCCGCTCCTGGAACGTTCCTTCCTGCGCAAACAGAAGGCGATAGGCGTTACGCAATTCGTGGATCTGGTCGCGCGAGAAGCCGCGGCGCTTGAGGCCGACCAGGTTCAGTCCCGCCAGATAGGCGCGGTTGCCCATGACAGAACCGTAGGGGATCAGGTCGCCCTCGAGGCCCGCCATGCCACCCACAAAGGCGTGGCGCCCGATGCGGCTGAACTGGTGCACCGCAGCGCCGCCCCCGAGCCACACGAAGTCCTCGACGATGACGTGTCCGCCGACCATCGCGTTGTTGGCGAAAACGCAGTTGCTGCCGACGATGCAGTCATGCGCCACATGACTGTCCGCCATGAACATGCAGTTGTCACCCACGCGGGTTACGGCGCCACCCTTGGCAGTGCCGGGGTTCATCGTCACATGCTCGCGGATCAGGTTGTTGCGGCCGATGATGAGTTCGACGGGCTCACCCTTGTAGGCGAGGCTTTGCGGGGGCTGTCCAAGGGATGCGAAGGGAAACACGGTTGTTCCCTCACCAATCGTCGTGGCGCCATCGACGCAGACGTGATTGACCAGGCGGACATTGGCCCCGAGCTTCACTTCAGGTCCCACGACACAGAAGGGGCCGATCTGGACGGTGTCATGTATCTGCGCCTTCGGATCGACAACGGCGCTGGGATGGATGTTCGTCATTTCAGTTGTCCGCCTTTTCCCTTGGTTCGGCAATCATGGCCGTGAATTCCGCTTCGGCACAGAGTTTGCCGTTCACATA
>JBILGJ010000339.1:0-3474 GCA_044351125.1 Micropepsaceae bacterium | reverse complement strand
CGCCTCGAGATTGGCACCCGCAAGATTGGCCCCGCGCAAATCCGCGCCCTGCAGATGCGCCCGCCTGAGGTCTGCGCCGGCAAGAACAGCCTTGGCCAGTTTCGCAAAGCGCAGGTCGACACCCGAGAGGATCAGCCGCGCGCCGCCGTCAAGGTCGGCAGGCTGTCCCCATAGCCGCGTCTGCTTGCCCTGCGCCACGAAATCATAGCCGGCAAAGTCAGGACGGAATTCCTCGTCCCGGCGCCGCTGGTTCCAGTGCAGCACGCCTTCGTCGATCAGCCAGTGATGCTGCAGCCCGCGCGAGACACCTTTTTCCGGGGCGTGCTCATAGAGTTTCTCCTCCGGCGGCGGCGGCTCGGCGCCAGGCACACTGTCCCCGTTATCGACAGGGGTGGCGGCACCGGGCGCAGCCGCCCCGGCCGGCACGGGCTTTGGCTTGCGGCGCCACTGAAACCAGCTCACCACCCAGCCCAGAAAAGTCATGATCCATTCCATGGTGCAAACCCTTACCACGCCGACCGGCGCACCGGCTTGCGTCCGGGCAACCCGGCACGCCGAATTTCGAACCGCCGCGACAATAATGCCCAACCAACACCCTTGAAACGGAGCGTAGATGTTCCTATTATGTTCGCGACTGGCCAGTCACTCATGTTTGCCCGCAAGACCCTCGCGGCCAAGTCCCCTTCCTGGGACAGGCCGCACCAAACCGGTCCGGGGCGAATGCAAGGTCAACCACACCCTGCACGGAAACTGCAGGCCCACCCACAGGAAGATCAGAATACCAAATAAATACATGGCTTTACATGGTTAACCACCACGGGAAGTCATCAGGGCCTGCAGTTCTCTGCATAGCTTCGCAATTTGGCCTTCAGGCGCAGCGCCGCAGCGTATCGTTAACAGGCCATTAACCGCAACAGGACAGCCTCAAGCCTCATGTGATTCTGGGGGGCGTGCGATGTCGATGTTGATGCGGGTGCTGAAAGGATCGGCGTGCCGGGGTATCCACCACCGGCTGGCGCTGGAAGCACTCACGCATCTGCGCGGAACGGACGGCGCCCTCTGGCGCAACCTGTTCCTGCGCCACAGCGCAAGCTACCTCAAGGGGGCGAGAACCCCCGACACTGTCTTCCGCGACTTCAAGAACCACGTCCTTCACGTGCGCGAGGGCGACTGGGGCGGCGCGCCCGCGGCCGCGCGCGAATGGTACCGCCGCACCGTGCGCGCGCTGGCACAACAGGACTGGAAACACGCGGCCTACTGCGCCGGCGTGATGAGCCACTATGTGCTCGATCCCGTGAACCCGTTCCACACCGGCCAGACCGAAGAGCAGAACGTCATCCACCGCGCGGTCGAGTGGAGCATCACGCAGAGCTATGACACCCTGCAGCTGATCCTCGTGCAGGACCTCGGCGGCTACCCCGACGTGCCCGTTCCCCAGGGCAATGACTGGCTCGAGCAGATGGTGCGGGCCGGCGCGAAATACGCAAACCCGCACTACGAGACACTGGTCGACCATTTCAGCTTCGCCGACGCCGTCAAGCGCCCCACGCGCGCGATGGATCAGGAAATGAAGGACGTCACTGCACGCCTGCTCGGCTATGCAACCGTGATGCTGGCCCGCATCCTCGAGCGCGCCTTCATGGAAGCCGCCGTTCTGCCACCCAAGGTGGGCCTCGGCTTCGACACGCTGGCGGCCGTCATTGCAAGCCCGATGCGCCGGCTGCTGGCAGGCTTCGACAGCGAGCGCGAGCGCGACGTCGTGCGCGCGATGTACCGCGAGTTCCGCCTCACCGGAAAAGTGCGCGAGACCCTGCCCGAGGACGACCGCATGGTCCGCCGGCTGCACGCGATCGAGGTGCTGCGTGCGCCCCTGTCCAGCATCGACGCGCTGTGGCCGCGCGAGACGGGCACCGCCCACGGCACCGGCCGCCCGGCCCGCGTGACGAAGAAGATCAAGCCTGCGCGCCCCGGCAAGGCGGCGGCCGCAAAGAAGGAGACCGCGCGCATCGAGCCGTCGGTCACCCTTCCGGTCGAGCCCAAGGCCAAGCCCGCACAGGCCATGTCGATTGCCGAGCGCACGCGCCAGGTCGCAGCCCGCCTCGCGCCCGCGCGCCCGGCCGAACCGGTCAAGCCGCAAGCTGCAAAACCGGCGCCCGCACCCGCACCCATTCCCGAGCCCATCGAGCTCGAGGACGAGGCCGACATCCGCCTCAGCCACGAGTCACCCGTTGAGCTTGCCCCCTCGATAGGCCCCAAGACGGCAAGCCGCCTGACCGCGATCGGCATCCACACGGTCGAGGATCTGCTTCAGGCCTCGCCCGAGGACGCCGCCAACCGTCTCAAGTTCAAGCACATCTCCGCCCGCGTGATCCGCGACTGGCAGGCACAGGCGACGCTCGCCCTGGCGATCCCCGAGATGGACAGCATCGCCGCCCAGCTTCTCGTGGCCGTGGGCGTGCGCGACATCGACGACCTCGGCAATGCCGATCCCGACATGTTGCTCAACATGCTCGACGAGTTCTGCGAAACGCCTGACGGCCAGCGCATCCTGCGCGACGCAACCCCGCCCGACGACGAAGAGCTGAGAGGCTGGATCGAGACCGCGCAGGAACAGCAAGCCCGCGACGCCGATGAGGACGAAGGCGAAGACAGCGACGAAGACGAGCGGAACGCAGCCTAGCTTTTCACCGGCAGCACAGTCACGCGGCCCAGCGGGAACTTGCACTCAAGCCCGACATCGCACTCGAACGTGCCGATCGGGTCGGGCTTGTTATAGTCATCCCATTCGTTCAGCTCGATCGTGAAGGGCACGTCCGGGACCTTGATCACCTCGCTCGCGCAACGGAAGCGGCCCTGGCACGAGGCAAGCTCGGGGCTCTGCGGCCCATAGCACTTGCGGTACTCCGTGCCCTCGACGATGCAGACCTGCAGTTCCGGCTCCATCATCGGCCAGTCCCAGTTCTGTCCGTTCGCCTTGTAGCGGCTGAACTCGATGTCAAGCCGCGCACTGCGCCGCCACACACCGGGCGTATAGTCGCTGGCGACGTTCACCCGCACCTGCGTCGGCTGCTGCTGAACATATTTGCGGAACTGCGTCGGCCCATAGGCAACGCCAAC
The DNA here is from genome assembly GCA_044351125.1 of Micropepsaceae bacterium. Classification (GTDB taxonomy): domain Bacteria; phylum Pseudomonadota; class Alphaproteobacteria; order Micropepsales; family Micropepsaceae; genus SZUA-430. The sequence continues at coordinate 357 of JBILGJ010000339.1, read as the reverse complement.
CGCGCCCACGATAACCCCGATCACGAACCACCCAAAGCCCGATCCGCCGGATTGCCCTGCCATGATGTCCCTCCGCTGCCCCCGCACCGCACCAACAGTGCCCTGCGGTCTCAAGCACAGTCAATTCCATGCAATCATGGCAGATCCATGACCTCGAGCCCGCCTCAGGCTGGCCTCGCCCGGAAATCCGCCGTGATCGCACCAAACCGGAGCACAACGTCGTCATGCTCAAGATCCCGGAAATCCTCCGCAAGCCCCGCCTTGTACCACTCCACCATCCCCGGCAGCGCCAGCATGGCTTGCGAATAGGCGCCAGCCACGGGCCCAAGCTTCAGCCCATAGGTCTGGATCCGGAAC
>JBILGJ010000338.1:0-3475 GCA_044351125.1 Micropepsaceae bacterium | reverse complement strand
CCATGCGGGTTCCACCATTCGGCCGCGAGTGCCGAAAAGCGGGCAATCTCGGCGTCGTCAATTGTGGATTGAGGCGTTGTAGCGTCAGTCACTGTTGCGATGCTCCGCGCGTTGCGTGACAAAGCCAATCTATCCAACTATACCCCACCTTATGCAAAACAGATCTTCCAACCCTCGGACGTAACGCCGCGCTGCCCCATGCCCAGACTCGTGATGAAGTTCGGCGGAACGTCGGTTGCTGACCTTGCCCGAATCCGCAATGTCGCGCTCAAGGTGAAGCGCGAGGTCGACCGCGGTCATGAAGTCGCGGTCGTGCTTTCTGCCATGGCTGGCGAGACCAACAAGCTCGTGGGTTGGGCGCGGGAGCTGTCCCCGCTCCATGATGCCAGGGAGTACGACACGGTCGTTTCCTCGGGCGAGCAGGTTACCGTGGGACTGCTGGCCATCGCCCTGCAGCACCTGGGCGTGCAGGCCCGCTCGTGGCTGGGGTGGCAGTTGCCCATCCACACGTCCGGCATGCACGGTTCGGCCGCCATTACGGGCATCGAGACGAAGGAAATCGAGGCAAGGCTTTCGCAAGGGCAGGTGGCGGTGGTCGCCGGGTTCCAGGGGATTGGCCCCGATAACCGCATCACGACCTTGGGGCGCGGCGGCTCGGACACGAGCGCTGTGGCCCTTGCCGCGGCGCTGAAGGCCGACCGTTGCGACATCTACACGGATGTGGACGGGGTCTATACGACCGATCCGCGCATCACGCCGAAGGCGCGCAAGCTGGACCGGATTTCCTATGAGGAAATGCTCGAGATGGCGTCGCTCGGCGCGAAGGTGCTGCAGACGCGGTCGGTCGAGCTTGCAATGATCCATCGCGTACGTGTGCAGGTACTGTCCAGCTTCGATGACCTGCCCGGGACGCTGGTTTGTGACGAGGATGAGATCGTGGAACAACAACTTGTCAGCGGCATCGCCTACAGCCGCGATGAAGCAAAGATCACGCTGGTCCGGGTGCCTGACAAGCCCGGCGTGGCCGCGGCGATCTTCGGGCCGCTGGCGGATGGCGGCATCAATGTCGACATGATCGTGCAGAACACGTCTGAAGACGGCAAGTTCACCGACATGACCTTCACGGTGGGCCGTGCCGAATTCGAGCGGGCAATCCACATCATCGAGCGCAACCAGACCTCCATCGGTTATCAGAAACTTCTGACCGACAAGGGCGTGGCCAAGGTATCGGTGATCGGCGTGGGCATGCGAGCGCATGCGGGTGTTGCGCAGGCGATGTTCAAGACGCTGGCCGAGAAGGGCATCAACATCCAGGTGATCTCGACCTCCGAGATCAAGATCAGCGTGCTGATTGCAGCCGAATTCACCGATACGGCCGTTCGGGCGCTGCACACCACCTACGGCCTCGACAAGTAGCGGCATGCCCACAGCAGGTCCCCGTGTGCTCCTGCGTAAAATGCGCGACATCATGGGGGAGCGCATCACGGGACAGGCGCGCCTGGACAAGATCGTCAGCCTGATCGCCGCGAACATGGTGGCGGAGGTCTGTTCGATCTACCTGATCCGGGCGGGCGGCCTGCTTGAACTGTTTGCGACCGAGGGCCTCAACAAATCTGCCGTGCATGCGACGCGGCTCAAGATGGGCGAGGGCATCGTCGGCGACGTGGCGCTGCACGGGCGCGCGCTGAACCTGGCCGATGCGCCGGCCCATCCGAGCTTCTCGTACAAGCCGGAAACCGGCGAAGATCCCTACCAGTCGATGCTTGGCGTGCCCATCACGCGCGGTGGGCGTACGCTTGGGGTCGTCGCGGTTCAGAACCGCACCCACCGCCTCTATGACGAGGAAGAAGTCGAGGCGCTGCACACGATTGCGATGCTGCTCGCCGAGATGGTCGTTTCGGGCTCGCTGGGCGAACTGGGCGACATCGAGGCCGGGCCGCGGCGTGACAGGCCGTGGCGCGGGCAGGGCGTGTCTTTCTGCGAGGGGATCGCCGTTGGACGGGCGGTCCTGCACGAGCCGCGGGTCAAGATCGAGAAGCTGATCGCGGATGACGTGAACCACGAGCGGCAGCGGCTGGACAGGGCTGTTGCCGAACTGCGCGCATCAATTGATGCGATGCTGGCGGCAGAGGATGCGGTCATCACGGGCGAGACGCGTGATGTGCTCGAGACCTACCGCATGTTTGCCGATGACAGGGGATGGCTCCTGAAGTTGCGCGAGGCTGTGTTCACGGGGTTGACGGCCGAGGCGGCCGTCGAGCGTGTGCAGAACGACATGCGCGCACGCATGGCGCGGCAGACGGATTCGCCGCTGCTTGACCGGCTGCATGATTTTGACGACCTGGCCAACCGACTGCTGCGTCACCTTGCGGGCCGCGGCGTCACGTCGGCCCAGGAATCACTTCCCTCTGATGCCATCCTGTTTGCCCGGTCCATGGGCCCGGCGGAGCTGCTCGACTATGACCGCAGCAAGCTCAAGGGGCTCGTGCTCGAAGAGGGGTCGCCAACCAGCCATGTGGCCATCGTCGCGCGCGCGCTTGATATCCCGCTGGTCGGGCGCGTAGCGTCGGTCATCGAGCAGGTCGAGCCTGGCGACTGGGTCATTGCCGATGGTGACACGGCCGACATCCATGTGCGTCCAACGCATGAGGTGCGCGAGGCCTACCGTCACAAGCTTGCGCTTCGCGCGCAGCGCCAGGCGACCTTTGCCGCGCAGCGCCTGCAGCCTGCGGTGACCGTGGATGGGCAGCGCGTCCGGCTGATGATGAATGCGGGCCTCAAGTCCGACCTTCCCCACCTGGCCGAGACCGGGGCCGAGGGGATTGGCCTGTTCCGGACCGAGCTGCAATTCATGATCTCGAGCGAGATGCCGCGGCTGGCCGACCTGGTCGGACTTTATGGCGCGGTGCTTGATGCGGCCGATGACGACCGCGTGGTATTCCGCACTCTCGACCTGGGGGGCGACAAGGTCCTGCCCTATGTGAAGTCGCCGGCAGAGGAAAATCCGGCCATGGGATGGAGGGCCATTCGGGTCACGCTCGACCGCCCGGCCCTGCTTCGCTACCAGATCCGCGCCCTGCTCAAGGCCGCCAATGGGCGGGATCTTGACTTGATGTTTCCCATGGTCGCCGAGGTTGACGAGTTTCGTCAGGCCCGCTTGCTGGTTGACCGGGAAATGGACCGGCAGGCGCGGATCGGCGATGTTCCGCCGCGCAAGGTTCGGGTCGGGACCATGCTGGAGGTTCCGGCGCTTGCGTTCCAGTTGCCATCCCTGCTCTCGCACACGGACTTCATCTCGGTGGGGTCCAATGACCTTGCACAGTTCCTGTTTGCCAGCGACCGGGGCAACCCCCGGCTGGGAAACCGGTATGACGTGCTGAGCCCGCCAATGCTTAATTGCCTTAAACTCATTTCCGACCAGGCCCGCGGGCGTGGTGTTCCTGTAACGGTGTGTGGCGAGATGGCCGGCCGCCCT
>JBILGJ010000337.1:0-3490 GCA_044351125.1 Micropepsaceae bacterium | reverse complement strand
GCACCAGCACCTTCTGTCCGGGCCGCAGCTCCTTCATGTCGTGTTTGCGCAGAAGGTCCATGTGAATGAAGATATCACCTTCGGCCTTGGGCGAGACAAGAAAGCCAAAACCTTTCGGCCGGCTGAACCACTTGCACTCGGCCTCGAAGGCAGGCCCGACCGGATCCTGCAGCACGATCTCGCGTGCCCGGGGCTCGCGCCGCGTCTCCCCACCGACGCCGTGCACCTCGCGCGTCGACGGATCCACGCTGAGCAGGCGCAAAGCCTGGAATTTGGAAACGACGCCATCGCGCGCGGGCTTGCGCGTGACGTCACACTCCACCGTCGCCCCGTCAAGCACGGCGGTACAGCCGAACGCCTCGACCACCGACCTGTGAAGGAGGACGTCCCCATTGACCTCCTTCGAAACGATGAACCCATATCCCTTGGAAACGTTAAACCACTTGACCTTGCCCGTTACCCGAATTCCCCCACATTCCGGCGTTGGTGCGATTGTAACTGGAGTGTCCACGATTACCGCTCCTTGCCTTCAAGAACATGCGCGCACCGCAACACCGCGTGTTTCAGCGCGTTATCCATATTCCTTGCACAAATCTGTCATCCTGACTAGGCAAGGCAGGAATCATTTTGAAGTTTTTTGGTTTTGCACCGCACAATGGCAAGCCGCATGCGCGCGGATGCAGAGCATGTATAAGGCGTCGCCCGAACCGATCGCGTCGAGAAACAAACTCATGGAAATGACAGGCGAATACAGGATTGCGGCCCCCCGCGAACAGGTCTGGGCCGCGCTCAACAATCCCGAGATCCTGCGCGAGGCGATCCCTGGCTGCGAGGAGCTGAAGGCCCACTCCCCCACCGAACTGGAGGCCGCCGCCAAGGCAAAGATCGGCCCGGTCTCGGCGCGCTTCAAGGGCAAGGTGGTCCTGTCAAATCTCAACCCGCCCGAGAGCTATACGCTCACGGGCGAAGGCACCGGCGGCGCGGCTGGCTTTGCCAAGGGCGAGGCAAAGGTGACCCTTGTTCCCGATGGCGGCGAGACGATCCTGCGCTACGCGGTCAAGGCCAGCGTGGGGGGCAAGCTTGCCCAGGTTGGCCAGCGCCTCATCGACGGCGCGGCCCGCAAGATGGCCGATGAATTCTTCGACCGCTTCGCATCCCTGGCCGGCGGCAAGGTCGAACCCGAAACACCCGAAACGCCATCACCCGCACCCGTCACGCAAGCCCAGTCAGGTTTCGAACCGGCACCCTGGGTACCGCTCGCCGTCGTGGGCGGCGCAATCCTGTTCATGCTCGCTCTCCTCCTGTCCTGACAACACGCCTGAAGGTTGACGCGCCCCCTCGCCGCGTGAAAGCCTTACCCGGCATTACGCGGCCATATGGAACCAAACGCGCATGACCACCATCGCCTTGACCGTCAACAACACACCCGTGCAGGGCGATGTCGAGCCGCGCACCCTGCTCGTCCAATTCCTTCGCGAGCACCTGAAACTGACCGGCACGCATGTCGGCTGCGACACAAGCCAGTGCGGCGCCTGCGTGGTGCATGTCGACGGTCGGGCCGTGAAGGCCTGCACCATGCTGGCCGTGCAGGCCGAAGGCACCAGCGTCACCACGATCGAGGGCCTCGCCCAGGGTAACACGCTTCATCCCGTGCAGGCAGCCTTCCGTGAACACCACGGCCTCCAATGCGGCTTCTGCACGCCCGGCATGATCATGACCGCCGTCGACATGATCCGCCGCACGCCCGACCTCGACGAGAAGGCGATCCGCGCGGGCCTCGAGGGCAACCTCTGCCGCTGCACGGGCTACCAGAACATCGTCAACGCCATTGAAGCCGCGGCCAGGGACATGAAGCGCACCGCCTGACAGCGCACCTCCCGGATCCGCCAGGAATACAACATGCACAATTTCGACTATCTGACACCCGCCACGCTCGAGGAGGCCACGCACCTCTTCCGCGAAAACGCCGACGCGAAGTTCCTCGCCGGGGGCCAGACCCTGATCCCCACACTCAAGCAGCGACTGGCACAGCCCTCGGCGCTGATCGACCTCACGCGCATTCCCGGCCTCGCAGGCGTGAAGGTAACGGCAGGGGGCATAACGATCGGCGCAGCGACCCGGCATGCCGACGTGGCCAGCGCCTACGAGATCCGCAAGTCCCTGCCCGCCCTCGCGCGCCTCGCCGGCCATATCGGCGACCCGGCCGTACGCCACATGGGAACGCTGGGCGGTTCAATCGCCAACAACGACCCGGCCGCCGACTATCCGTCTGCGGTGCTGGCGCTCGGTGCCACGGTGCACACCAGCACGCGCAGCATCGTGGCAGACGAATTCTTCACCGGCATGTTCGAGACCGCTTTGGCCGAGGGCGAGATCATTACGGGCGTTACTTTCCCTGTCCCCGAAAAAGCCGCTTATGCGAAATTCCCCAACCCCGCCTCGCGCTACGCCATGGTGGGCGTGTTCGTCGCGAAGTTCAGCACAGGCGTGCGCGTCGCCGTTACGGGGGCAGCCCCTTGCGTCTTCCGCGAGGCAGCAATGGAAGCCGCCCTCACACGGTCATTTGCGCCCGGCGCACTGGCAGGCATCAGCGTGTCACCCGAGGGCCTCAACGGCGACTTGCACGGCACGGCCGAATACCGCGCGCATCTCGTGACTGTGATGGCCAGGCGCGCCGTCGAGGCCGCTCTCGGCTGAAGTACCAAAGAAAAAGGCCAGCCAGGGTTCCCCCTGACTGGCCCTGATCGCGATCGGGATCGCGAAGCTTAGCCGGCAACCAGCTCGATCTTGATCGTGGCCTTGCCATCCGGCGTCTTGGTTTCCCACTTGTCGCCAGCCTTCTTCGGCTCGATCTTGTAGCAGATCGAGCCCTGGCCAGCGGCCGGAGCAGGCGAGGTCTGCGTGAAGCAGGCTTCCGTCGCGTCCTTCCAGGCCCAGGTGCCGCTGGCGGTGGTGCCATCCGGCTGGACGGCCGTGTAGGTCTTGTCGGGGTTGACCTTCGACTTCGTCACCTTGCCGTCCGGCGCCGTCTGCACGACGGTGTTGCCATAGTAGCCGGCCAGGTTGTCGGCCATTGCGGCGCCGGCCGAAACGGCAACGAGCGCGGTCGCGATGAGGATACGCTTCATGATGAAACCCTTCGAATGGAGTGACATTTCCTTCCGCACGTCTTCGATTTGCGGACGCGGCGGTGTGCCACGTTTTGTAACGCAATGCCATAGGTCGACACGCAGACACGATCACTATCCACGGTTTGTTCGCCGCTTTCCATTCGCAAGCGAATTCAAACACTTGTCATGTATCCTTCAGGTTTTGTTGAGACGCGAAAGCCTTGCTTCGCGCAGGGTAATATATACAGCCGCACCAAAGATGATGACCCCGCCCAGCAGCGTCAGCAGCAGCGGATCCTCCGCAAAGAACACATAGCCATACACCACAGACCAAAGCAGCTTGGTCGATTCGAGCGGCAGGATCGCCCCCATCTCGGCCC
>JBILGJ010000336.1:0-3499 GCA_044351125.1 Micropepsaceae bacterium | reverse complement strand
TCACCCAGGAAGGCACATGATGCCGTGCATCGAGCGCTGTGTGCTCCTGCAGGTTCACGATGGCGCCGCGCCAGAAGTCGATGTTGTGGTGCCCGATGAACTGCTCGTAGAAAACGATACCCGAGAACAGGGCTCCTATGGCCAGGATGAACAGCGGCACGAGCATCACAGGCGGCGACTCGTGCGCATGCTCGTAGGCTTCGTGGTCGCCCCGATACTTGCCGTGGAAGGTCATGAAGATCAGGCGCCACGAATAGAACGAGGTCATGCCTGCGGCCACGATGCCGAGGGCGAATGCATAGTTTCCGACACCCGTGTGCGCGGCGAACGCGCTTTCGATGATGGCATCCTTGGACCAGAAGCCGGCCAGGAAGGGGAAGCCTGTGAGCGCCAGGGTTCCGATCACCATCATCCAGTAGGTGACCGGGATCTTGCTGCGGACACCGCCCATGCGCCGCATATCCTGTTCGTCGGACAAGGCGTGGATGACTGAGCCTGCGCCGAGGAACAGCAGCGCCTTGAAGAAGGCATGCGTGAACAGGTGGAACATCGCCGCCTGGTAGGCGCCGACGCCCGCGGCGAAGAACATGTAGCCAAGCTGGGAGCACGTCGAATAGGCGACCACGCGCTTGATGTCGTTCTGGAAGAGGCCGACGGTTGCTGCGAAGAACGCCGTGGTGGCGCCCACGACCGTGACGACCTCGAGCGCGAAGGGTGCGACCTCGAACAGGGGCGAGCAGCGGACAACGAGGAACACGCCTGCCGTGACCATGGTGGCGGCGTGGATCAGGGCTGAAACGGGGGTCGGGCCTTCCATGGCGTCCGGCAGCCAGGTGTGCAGGAAGAACTGTGCCGACTTGCCCATGGCGCCCATGAAGAGCAGCAGGCAGGTCGTGGTCAGGATGTCGACCTCGAAGCCGGCGAATTCGAAGGTCTTGCCTGCGAATTCCTTGGCTTGCTGGAAGACTCCTGGCGTCGCGGCGGTACCGAAATCCAGTGTGCCGAAGGTCAGGAAGACGGCGAAAATGCCGAGCGCGAACCCGAAGTCTCCGACACGGTTGACGATGAAGGCCTTCATCGCCGCGGCATTTGCTGTCGGCTTCTTGAACCAGAAACCGATGAGAAGGTACGAGGCGAGCCCCACGCCCTCCCAGCCGAAGAAGAGCTGGACGAAATTGTCCGACGTCACCAGCATCAGCATGGCGAAGGTGAAGAGCGACAGATAGGCAAAGAAGCGCGGACGGTGCTCGTCGTGGTGCATGTAGCCGATCGAATAGACGTGCACCAGCGATGAGACGCCTGTGACGACCACGAGCATGACGGCAGTGAGCGCATCGACCCTGATCGCCCAGTCAACCTGGAGGGCGCCGGAATCGATGAACTGGAACAGGGTGATGACCCGCGGCTTGTCCATCTCGAAGGTCGGCAGATCGAACAGGAAGGCCGCGATGGAGAGGATTGCAGTCGTGCAAAGAAGGATAGTCGCGGTGTATTCCGCCGCGTGTTCCCCAAGGCGTTTGCCGATGACACCTGCGAGAATGGCGCCAATGAGCGGAAGGGCGAGGATGGCCTGGTAGAGCAATTCCACTGTGGCTAGCCTTTCATGATGTTGACGTCTTCAACGGCAATCGATCCCCGATTGCGGAAGTAGACGACGAGAATGGCAAGGCCGATGGCAGCCTCGGCGGCGGCGACGGTCAGGACCAGAAGGGCAAAGATCTGCCCTGTCAGGTCGCCAAGGAATGACGAAAAGGCGACCAGGTTGATGTTGACGGACAGCAGGATGAGCTCGATCGACATGAGGATGACGATCACGTTCTTGCGGTTGATGAAGATCCCGAGGATCCCGATCGTGAACAGGGCGGCAGCAACCGCCAGGTAATGGCCAAGTCCGATCTCCATGGTCAGAGCCCCTCTCCTGGCCTTACCTTGCGCAATTCAACGGCTTGCTCGCGCGTACGGCCAATCTGGGCCGATACGTCCTGCCGCTTGACGCCCTCGCGATGGCGAAGCGTCAGCACGATGGCGCCGATCATGGCGACCAGAAGCACCATGCCGGCACCCTGGAAGACGTGAACGAACTGCGTGTACATGATGAGGCCGATCGCCTCGGTGTTTGTGGTGTCAGCCGGGGTTGGGTAGCGCACTGCCGTCTCGACTGCGGGTGAGAGCGCCCAGCCAAAGCCGACGGCCGCCAGCTCAAGGAAAAACACGGCGCACAAAAGTATCCCGAGCGGGGCGTATTGCAGGAAGCCCTGCCGCAGTTCGGCAAAGTCGATGTCGAGCATCATCACCACGAACAGGAACAGAACGGCCACGGCGCCGACGTAGACAACGACCAGAACCATGGCGAGGAACTCTGCCCCCAGCAGCACGAAAAGCGCTGCCGCGTTGAAAAAGGCCAGGATCAGGAACAGGACCGAATGGACCGGGTTGCGCGCGGAAACCACGAGCAGCGCAGACCCGATCAGCACGGTCGCGAATACGTAAAAGGCTATGGTCGCTGCCAGCACGTCTGTCGTTCCTTCTTGTGTCAGCACCCGGGCCTAGCGGTAGGGTGCGTCCAGTTCGAGGTTGCGGGCAATCTCGCGTTCCCAGCGGTCGCCGTTGGCCAGAAGCCTGGCCTTGTCGTAGAGGAGCTCCTCGCGGGTTTCCGTCGCGAACTCAAAATTCGGACCCTCGACGATTGCATCTACCGGACAGGCTTCCTGACAGAAGCCGCAGTAGATGCACTTCACCATGTCGATGTCGTAGCGGGTCGTGCGACGCGAGCCATCGTCGCGCGGCTCGGCCTCGATCGTGATGGCCTGCGCCGGGCAGATCGCCTCGCAGAGTTTGCAGGCGATGCAGCGCTCTTCGCCGTTCGGATAGCGGCGCAGCGCGTGCTCGCCCCGGAACCGCGGCGACAGCGGGCCCTTCTCGAAGGGATAGTTCAAGGTCTTTTTTGACCGGAACAGGTACTTCAGGGCGAGCCAGAAGCCCGCCAGGAAGTCGACCATGAAAATCGTGCGCAGGAATTGCATGAGGATCAACCGGGCAGCTTGTCAAAGGCCAGAAGGTAGCCGGCTGTCACGACGACCCAGAGAAGCGACAGGGGCAGGAAGAACTTCCAGCCGATGCGCATCAACTGGTCGTAGCGGTAGCGCGGAACAATCGCCTTGACCATCGCGAACAGGAAGAAAATGAACCAGATCTTGAGGATGAACCACAAGACGCCGGGAACCCAATTGAGGGGCGCCACGTCGATGGGCGCGTGCCAGCCGCCGAGGAAGAAGATCGTCATCAGCGCGCACATCAGAACGATGCTGACATATTCAGAGAGCATGAACAGCAGGTACGGCGTGGACGAGTACTCGACCATGAAGCCAGCCACCAGTTCGGATTCGGCCTCGGGCAAATCAAAGGGCGGACGGTTCGTTTCTGCGAGGGCGGAAATGAAGAAAACCACCGCCATCGGCAGCAGATGCGAGAACAGGTACCAGTTCTGCATCCCGCCTTC
>JBILGJ010000335.1:0-3512 GCA_044351125.1 Micropepsaceae bacterium | reverse complement strand
CAGCACAAGGGCTGAAACACCTGACAGGAGAAGGGTTGTGCGCTTCATTTTCTTCTTGTTTCTCCAAACATTGGACCGATGCCACGGGGACATGACGAATTAGATCACACAAAATTGCCGTGTAAAGGCCGGCACGGACGCTGTTAAATATGCCCACGCACCGGCTTGATTATTCTGAACGCGTGCAAGCGGAGACGTTCATCCTGTGCTGCAGGCCTGGGCGTGCACGAATGCCGAGCCCGCCATTGTCGATTGATTTCATTTGGCTTTTCATGGGTTTTCCCGGCGCGGGGCTAACGCCAGTCGCTGGTTGCCATGACAGCGCACCGGCCTGCGCGCCAAACTCCAGCAGATATTCCCGCCAAATTCGGAAAAAAGATATTTTTTGACGGGAATAAATTCATCGGCACAATGGCCATGGATTTCCCGCAGGAATTGATGTGCCTGCGCGGGCGAGCGTCGTCCTGATTGCAGGCGATCCCTGGGGAGGCGTTGTCGCCACCCCTTCTGATTCGTCATGGGCGGGCACATCGGGATACCGAGCGACCGCGGCCTGCGTTCAGGCACGCCTTTTGCGCCAGACTGCCCTGTCCGCCACCAGCCTACGATGATAAGCCTTGCCCATCCTCGCGTCGGCCGTGACGTGATCGGGGCAATGACCAGTCCCACATGGGGTCCCAGACCGGCACGCCCCCTCGTGGACTGGATACAAACGGGGAAAATGATGGCGCGCTATTTCCTTGCACTCGCGGGCGCGATTGCGCTGCTGGGTCTGCTCCTGTCCGGCATGCTCGGCCTTCAATTCGCCGAGGAGGCCGACTGGTCGCCCTATCTCGACGCGGGTTCCCAGCGCGAGGTGCGGATCCTGCGCGATCGCTATGGCGTGCCTCACGTGCACGGGAAGACGGATGCCGATGTTGCCTTCGGTCTTGCCTATGCGCATGCCGAGGACGATTTCCGTACCATCCAGCAATCGATCATGACGAGTCGTGGGCGCCTGTCGATGGGAGAAAGCCAGTTGCCGCGCCTGGCCAACGCGGCGGCACGCGCTGCAGGGCTTTCCGAGCCGCTCGCCGTTGAAGGCGGGGATCCCATGGTGACGGACTATCTTGTGCAACTGCTGAAGGTGCGCGCGCGCGTTGAGGCCGGATATGATGACAACGTGGCGCGCGGGCTCATCAGCAAAGGCACGCACGACGTCCTTCAGGGCTATGCGGAGGGGCTCAATCTTTTCGCTGCCCGGCATCCCGATCGCGTGCTGCCCGGCTTCGAGCCCGTGACGCACAAGGACATCGCGGCCGGATTTGCCTTCTTCCTGCCCCTTTTCTTCGGCTTCGACCGGCAGTTGCGCGAGCTGTTCGAGCCCGAGCGCAAGCACGAAACAAGCTTTCCTGAGGGCTCCGGTTCGAACGCCATGGCCATCGCGCCCTCACGCTCCGCCGACGGGCACACGCGCCTGCTCATCAATTCGCACCAGCCCTATGCGGGGCCGCTTGCGTGGTACGAGGCGCGCCTCAAGTCAGACGAGGGCCTGGACATCGCTGGCGGCCTTTTCCCCGCCTCGCCCTTCATCAATCACGGGTTTGGTCCTACCCTGGGCTGGGCCAATACCGTCAACACGCCGGATCTGGTCGATGTCTATGTGCTGACGGTCAATCCGGACAATCCGGACCAATACAGGTTCGACGGACAATGGGTCGAGTTCGAAAAGAGCGAGGCCGAGATCAGGATCCGCCTGCTCGGGCCAGTGGCCATGACGGTCACCCGCGAGGTGCTGTGGTCGCGACACGGCCCCGTCATCAAGCAACCGCACGGCACGTATGCCCTTCGCTATTCCGGTATCGACAGGATCAACCAGGTCGAAGGCTATCGGGCCCTGAACCGGGCGAAAACATGGGATGACTTCGTCGGGGCACTGAAGCTCCAGGCGATCCCAAGCTTCAACTTCACCTATGCGGATGCGACGGGGCGAATTGCCTATATCTACAACGCCGTCTCACCCGATCGCGATCCGGCCTATGACTGGCGCAAATATCTGCCTGGCGATACGTCGCGCACGCTGTGGCGCACCTATTTACCTTTCGATGCCGTTCCGCGGGTTGTCTCGCCACGGTCCGGCTACGTGTTCAACGCGAACAATCATCCGTTCCTTGCTACTTCCGACGCCGACAACCCGAAGCCTGATGTCTATCCGCAAACGCTGGGTATCGAGAGCCTTGTCACGAACCGGGCGTTGCGCTTCGAGGAACTGCTGGCTGGAGATGATGAAATCTCGGCGGATGACTTCCGACGGATCAAGTTCGACAAGCGCTACTCGCAGCGGTCGGAACTGGCAGGCGTTATCAGGGAGCTGGTTGCGAAGGACTTCTCGAAGGATCCAGACGCCGCGCTGCTGATCCGAGCACAGGATGTGCTGCGCGGCTATGACCTCTCGACGGATGCCGAAAACCGGGGTGCGGCTCTCGCCATCATCACGGCGCTGCCGGTGGTGGTGCCAACCTATCAGGGCAAACCACGCGGCGATGCGGTGGACGCCCTTCGGCGGGCGGCCAAGCGGCTCATGGCGGCACATGGACGGCTTGATCCGCCCTGGGGCGATGTCAACCGGTTCCGACGCGGCAATGTCGACAGTCCGGCCAATGGCGGACCTGACGTTCTGCGAGACTTCGAGGCGTCGATCGAACCCGGGCCCGATGGCACCTTCACGGCCGCCAAGGGCGACACGCTCTATTATTTCGTCTCGTGGGATCGCGCTGGCAGGATGACGGCGGAAGGGATCCACCAGTTTGGATCGGCGACGCTCGATGAAACATCGCCGCATTACGCCGACCAAGCCTTGCTGTTCCTTGAGGAGAAGATGAAACCGATCTGGATGGACGAGACAGTGCTCCGGCAAAACCTGTTGCGAGAGTATCGTCCGGGCGATATCCGTCCGCCGCCCGTATCCACACAGGGAAAGCTTCCATGAAGAAGGACATCAGCCATCCTGCCGGCACCGTTCATCGGCTTGCGATCGACAGCACGGTCCTGGCGGGCAACATGCTCGGCGATCCGACCCGCAGGCTGATCGATGTCTTTGTGCCGCATGGTCATGACGGCCGCGGGCTGCCGCTCCTCGTCGATCTCGTTGGTTTCACGGCTGGCGGACCAGCCCATACCAACTGGAAGAATTTCGGAGAGAACGTTCCAGAGCGGCTTGATCGGCTGATCGCAAGCGGCGCGATGGCGCCATGCGTTGTTGCCTTCCCCGATTGCTTTACCCGGTTGGGCGGCAATCAGTACATCAACTCGTCGGCCATGGGCCGTTGGGCGGACTTCCTGCTGCAGGAGGCTGTGCCGCTGGTCGAGCACAGGTTCGGTTGCGGCGGCGCCGGCAGGCGCGGCGTGTTCGGCAAGAGCTCGGGTGGCTACGGCGCCATCGCGCACGCCATGCTGCACCCCGACTTCTGGAGTGCGGCGGCCTGCCACTCCGGCGACATGGGCTTTGAGCATGTCTACCTCCCGGAATTCCC
>JBILGJ010000334.1:0-3525 GCA_044351125.1 Micropepsaceae bacterium | reverse complement strand
CCTTGACGCTGTCGTCGGATTCCCGCTCAGCCAATTCAAGCTTCTCGCGCTTTTCCCTCTGGCACTTGCGCTTGTGCCTCTCTTCGTTATGCCATCACCCATTCGCATCCCGGCCCTGGCAATCCCAATGGTGCTCACATTGGCCACCGCCGCTCTCGCCTCAACCATGCCCGGCTACACGCCCGACAACCCGCGCCCCCTCAATATCGTCTACCATCAGGACGCCGACACGGGTGACGCGCGCTGGCTCGTCCAGGAAACACCGGTCGATCGGATCTTCATGCAGCGCGCAGGCTTTGGTGCATCGCCGGAAAGCGTGGATCTTGCCGGACTGGTACCAACCCAGGCTTTCGCGAGGAAAGCCACATCAGCGCGCCTCGAGGCGCCACGCCTCGACCTCGTCTCCCGTGAGGAGCGCGCAGACAGTGTCAGCCTGTCCGGTCAAATCAGATCGGTGCGCGCAGGCTTTGTCTTCGGTCTCGTCATACCGCCAGGATCCGGCATCACGGCGATCACCCTCGAGGGTCAACCACTCGTCCCGGCCGAGCGTCTGGCGGCTGGCAAGCCGGTCTGGGCGCGCATCTTCGGGACCGCCGACAAGCCGCTCTCGATCACGATCGAACACGAGAAGGGCGCGACGGGCCGCGTCGCGTTGTTCGAGCGCTCGGCCCTGCCGGATACGCCGGAAGCGTCAGAACTCCTTGCCTTGAGACCGGACAACGCCAGCCCGGTGCATGCCGGAGACGGCGCCTTCGTCTTCCGCACGCTCGACCTCAAGACACTCACGCCGGCGGGGCAGGGGGCTCCTCAGCCTTGATCTCATGGCGCATGAACAGGGGCATCTGTGCCATGAAGAAGAGCAGGTTGAGGGGAATGAAACCCCAAACCTTGAACCACAGCCATGTCTCGAAGGAATAATTCTGCGCCACATAGACATTGAGCCATCCAAGTGCGCAGAAAAACAGGACAAGGCGAACCGTGAAGATCTGCCAGCCACGCTCGGTGAGCTGGATGGCCATGTCCATGATGTCCCTGATGATCAGCCGCCCCGTCGCCAGCCCACCCGCCAGGATGAAGGCAACGGCGAAATAGTAGATCGTCGGCTTCATCTTGATGAACAGGTCGTCATTCAGCCAGATCGTAAGCCCGCCGAAGATGAGCACCACCACGGCGCTGAACACGATGAGGGGTGACACCTTGCGCGTCAGGACATAGGTGACGATGCCGGCGATCACGGTCGCCGCCATGAACACCGCCGTCGCCGGCATGATGCCAAGCCAGTAGTAGCAGGCAAAGAAGATGACGAGCGGCCCGAGATCGAGCAGGAACTTCAGCAGGGAATTCATGAGGCAGGGCCCCCCTCTGCAACGGTCGGTATCAGGCTTGGTTCTGGTTCACGCCCGCGCCAACCAGCGCCCGTGAGAACTGCTCGGCATCGAAATTCTGCAGGTCATCCGCCGTCTCGCCAACGCCGATATAGTGGATCGGAAGGTCGAACTTCTCGGCAATCGACACAAGGATCCCGCCGCGCGCGGTTCCGTCCAGCTTCGTCATGATGACGCCGCTGATCTTGGCGGACTCGCGGAACACCTCCGCCTGCGCAACGGCGTTCTGCCCCGTCGTTGCATCAAGCACGAGGATCGCATTGTGCGGTGCGGCCGGGTCGATCTTCTTGATCACGCGGACCATCTTTTCAAGCTCGGCCATGAGGCCCGCCTTGTTCTGCAGGCGCCCCGCCGTGTCCACCAGCAGCACGTCATAGCCCTCGTTGCGCGCACGTTCATAGGCTTCATAGGCAAGCCCCGCCGCGTCGGCACCTGTTTCCTTGGCCACCACGGGGCAGCCCGTGCGCTCGCCCCAGACCTTGAGCTGCTCGACCGCCGCCGCCCGAAAAGTGTCGCCGGCCGCAAGCATGACCTTCAGCCCTTCACCCTTGTACTTCTGCGCAAGCTTGCCGATTGTCGTGGTCTTTCCCGAGCCATTGACGCCGGCCATCAGCACCACGTGCGGCTTGAGTTCGGGCCTGATGATCAGGGGTTTGGCAACCCGCCGCAGGATCTTCACGATCTCCTCGGCAAGCGCACCGCGGATCTCTTCTTCAGTGACATCGGAATTGAACCGTGTACGCTTCAGCTCGGCTACCACATCGGCGGCAACTTTCGCGCCCATGTCCGCGCCGATCAGAAGCTCCTCAAGTTCGTCAAGCGCCGCCTGGTCGAGCCGCTTGCGCGTGAAGACGCGGGTGATGCCTTGCGTGAAGGCCTGCGTGCTGCGCGTCAGCCCGGCTTTCAGGCGTGCAAAGAACCCGGGCTTCTTTCCTTCCGTTTCAGACATCAGGCAGCCTCTGCATAGGCAAACTGGTGATCAACACCTGTCACGCGGGCCCGGACGATCGAGCCTGCAGGCTGCGCCGACGACAGCTTGACCGGCGCATAGGTGGGACTGCGCCCGATGAGATCCTGCTCCACCAGCAGGTCAAGTTCGGTCCCCGCCAGCGTTGCAAGATGCGCTGACAGCATGTCTGCGCCAAGCGCGCGCAGTGCAACCGCACGCGCCTTGATGACGGCGCCGCCCACCTGGGGCATGCGCGCCGCGGGCGTGCGAGCCCGCGCCGAGAAGGGGAACACATGCAGGTAGGTCAATCCGCAATCGCGCACATGCTGCAGCGTGGATGCGAACATCTCGTCGCTCTCCGTGGGAAAGCCGGCAATCAGGTCGGCGCCGAAGACGATCTCCGGACGGCGCGACCGCAAGTCCTCGCAGAACGCCACCGCCTGTGCGGTCGTGTGCCGCCGCTTCATGCGCTTCAGGATCATGTCATGGCCCGCCTGCAGCGACAGGTGCAGGTGCGGCATCAGCCGGGGCGCGTGCGCGGCAAGCTCGACAAGCTGCGCATCGCACTCGGCAACATCCAGCGACGACAGGCGCAACCGCGGCAGGTCGGGCACCAGCCGCAGGATCTGCTCCACCAGCCGCCCCAGCTTCGGCGCACCGGGCAGATCCGCTCCATAGGACGTGATGTCCACGCCCGTCAGAACGATCTCGCGCACGCCCTTCTGCACCAGACGCTTGATGTCTTCGACAACCGCGCCCGCCGGCACGCTGCGCGAGGGGCCTCGCCCATAGGGGATGATGCAGAACGTGCAGCGATGGTCGCAGCCATTCTGCACCTGCACGAACGCGCGCGCCCGACCGTCAAAGCCGGCAACAAGGTGCGACGCGGTCTCGCGCACCGACATGATGTCATTGACCAGCACGCGCGCCTGCGGCACGTCGATCGCATAGGACTTGGCTTCAAGCTTGTCCGCATTGCCCAGGACCCGGTCGACCTCCGGCATGTCGGCAAAGGCCTCGGGGTCCGTCTGCACCGCGCAGCCCGTCACCACGATATGTGCGTCGGGGTTTTCACGCCGCGCGCGCCGGATCGACTGGCGTGCCTGGCGCACCGCCTCGGCTGTTACCGCACAGGTGTTCACGATGATCGCGTTTTGGAGGCCGGCCTCGGTCGCCTTTGCGCGCATCACT
>JBILGJ010000333.1:0-3526 GCA_044351125.1 Micropepsaceae bacterium | reverse complement strand
ATGCCGGTACCAACGTCACCTTGCAAGCCAGTAACGACATCACCGTCAACAGTGCCATCACCGCCGCCAACCCCTCAGGTGCGGGCGGCGACCTCACGCTGCAGGCGGGCCGCTCGATCTTTGTGAACGCGAATATCTTCACCGATGACGGCGACTTGACGCTGATTGCGAACGACCTGCTGGCCAATGGCGTGGTCGACGCCTATCGCGATCCGGGCGCGGCAGTCATCACGATGGCGCCGGGTACATCGATCAATGCTGGCGCGGGCAGCGTGCTCTTCGACATGCGCAGCGGCGCAGGCAAGACGAACGCCACGGGTGGTGCGATCACGCTGACATCGGTGACGGGCGGTACGATCACGGCGCAGAACACCTCGACCAGCGATGGCGACATCGTTCTGGCCCCAGGCGCAAATCTGACTGCCACAAGTACGGGCAATGGAGTGGTGCTGGCCGCTGGTGACCAGTTCATCAACAATGCCGGTGCCACGCCCATCGCGACGCCTAACGGACGCTTCATGATCTATTCGCAAGCCTGGGGCAGCGATACGCGCGGCGGGATTGAGGCGAACAATCTCTACAATCGCACCTATGGCGGCAATCCGCCGGCGTCGATCAGCCAGGCGGGGAACCTCTTCATCTATGCAGCGCAACCCATGCTGACGGTTACAGGCAATGCCGCAAGCCGGGTTTACGGCGCGGCGAACCCCGTGTTCACGGCCAGTATCACGGGCCTGGTGAACGGGGACAGTGCGACCTATGCCTATGCGGGTACGCCTGGGTTCTCGACGACCACGACGCCTGGCAGCAACGTGGGGTCTTATCTGGGGGATGTTCTCCCGACCTTGGGACAATTGGTTTCGGATGTGGGGTACGGCTTCAACTTCGTTGCGGGTGATCTCACCATTGATCCGGCCAGCCTGACCATTACCGCAAGCAACGCCTCGAAGACCTATGGCCAGACCGCGAGCCTCTCGGGCTTCACGACCTCGGGTCTGCTGTTCTCCGACAGTGTCACGGGCGTGACCCTGGCAAGTCTGGGGGCCGTCAACACCGCCAGTGTCGGCAGCTACGCCATCAACGCCTCGGGCGCGACGGGTACGGGGCTGTCGAACTACGCGATCAGCTATGTGAGCGGCGTGCTGGGCGTGAACCCTGCCCCGCTCACCATCACCGCCAATGACGCCACGAAGCGGTTCCGGCAGGCGCTGACCTTTGCGGGGACAGAGTTCACGGTGTCGGGGCTTCTGTTCAGCGACACGGTCTCGTCTGTCACGCTGCAGAGCCTTGGTGCAGGGCGGTTAGCAGCACCGCGTGACTACGCGATCACGCCGTCGCTTGCTCTCGGCACCGGGCTTGGGAACTATGCGATCAGCTATGTCGACGGTGTGCTGACGGTGACGGGCCTGCCGCGCCCGTGGGTGCCGCAGCCGGCGAATGATGGGTGGTTCCGGGCGCCCGGGTTCTTCGAGCCGCAGAACGACGAGGTGCTGTTCTGCAGCGCGGGTGGCACGGGTGGAGCGCTGGTGGCCTGCGCGCCGTAGGCCTGCGTGCTACAGCGATGAACTCCCTCCCGGTCGCGCGTACCGCGCGACCGTACTCCCTCGCAAGCGAGGGAGAGCAGAGGTCTTTGGTCCTTCTCATGCAGTGAGGAGGTGAATGACCGGCGAGCGTGAGCGCGGCGGGCAGACGGAGGAGTTACCCACTGCAGGGCGCGGTTCACAAACGAACTCCCTCCGCAGCACGCTGCTTTCTCCTCGCTGAAAAAACCAGCGTCATGGTTCGCGAAGGCGAACCACCCACGTCTTTGCAGGGGCGGCGCGCGGAAGGAAGACGTGGGTGGTCTGCCTTCGCAGACCATGACGGGCCTTGTGTCGTCTGCGTGCTAGCCGGGTCTTGCGCGGCGGGCGGGGGCGAACGGTGGTGCGGCCGCGTGGCGCATTGAAGCCTGGCGATTTTGTTCTTATATTGTTCCAATCCCGTCAGAGGGGTTTTTTGCCTCGCTCTGATGCAGGGAGGGTGAAAACGCAAAACAGCTGACGAAAGTGTATCTCGTGTAACAAAGACCAAGCCGGGCTTAAGGGTTTTGGCGGGTGGTTCCGGCGCTTCAGGGCCGCGGGGCCGGGCGGGCGAGCTGGTAGAAGCGCAGCGGGCGGTCGTAGAGGTAGCGCGTGTCGCGAAAGCGGAAGCCAAGCTTCTCGGCGACGCGGCGCGAGGCCGTGTTGTCGGGGCGCAGATAGCAGTCCAGTGTTTCCAGGTCTGAGTGGGCGAAGGTGAAGTCGATGGCGGCTTGTGTCGCCTCGGTGGCGTAGCCCCTGCCCCAGACCTGTCGCGTGCTGGACCACGCGATCTCGACGCGGCCGGTGCCGGGCGTCTCCATGGCACCGACGCGGGCGACGAAGGTGCCGGTCGCGGTCTCGTGGGCCACGAACATGCCATAGCCGCGTTCGCGCCAGAACTGGACGTTGGCCTCGATGCGGCGGTCGAGCTGCTCACGCGTGGGCGGGCCGGTCAGGAAGAGCCAGTCCGCCACATCGGGATCGTTGAACAGCGCGAACAGCTCGTCGCGCCAGCGCATCGAAACCGGAACGAGCGTGAGCCGCGCGGTTTCGATGCGGGTCGTGTCCATCGGGGACGGGCGACCCTCAGCCGAGGCCCGGTACAGGGAAACGGGCGCAGAGCGCGCGTGTCTCGTTGCGAAGCGAAGCGAGGCGGGTCGCATCCTCGTGGTGCTTCATCGCTTCGAGCATGATGCGGGCGATCTCTTTCATCTCGCCCTCCTTCATGCCGCGCGCGGTCGCGGCCGGCGTGCCGAGGCGCACGCCCGAGGGGCGCAGTGGCGGGTTCGGATCGTCGGGGATGACCTGCTTGTTCGTGGTCATGCCTGCATGGTCGAGGGCCTTCTCGGCGATGGCGCCGTTCATGCCGAAGGACTTGACCACATCGATGACCAGCATGTGGTTGTCGGTGCCGCCGGTGACCAGCGACGCACCGCCGGCCATGAGCTCGGCCGCCAGCGCCTTGGCGTTCTTCAGCACCTGATGCGTGTAGGCCTTGAAGGCAGGCTCGGCGGCGAGCTTCATCGTCACCGCGGTTGCCGCCACCTGGTTCATGTGGGGGCCGCCCTGGAGGCCGGGGAAGACCGACTGGTCGATGCCCTTGGCGTGCTGGGCCTTGCACAGGATGAGGCCGCCGCGGGGGCCGCGCATCGACTTGTGGGTGGTCGTCGTCATGAAGTCGAAGCCGGCATCCATCGGGTTGCGCATCGCGCCGCCGGCGATCAGGCCGCCGATGTGGCTGACGTCGGCGAGCGTGAGGGCGCCTACCTCGTCGGCGATGGACTTGAAGTCCTTGTAGTCATAGTCGCGCGGATAGGAGGAATAACCGCAGATCACCATCTTCGGGCGTTCGCGGCGGGCAACATCGCGCAGCTGGTCGAAGTCGATCGCGCCGTTCTCGGGGTTCGTCTTGTAGCGCACGAAGCGATAGATCTTGCCCATGTGAGATACGGGGGCACCATGAGTCA
>JBILGJ010000331.1:0-3531 GCA_044351125.1 Micropepsaceae bacterium | reverse complement strand
CTCTGGCTTGCGGCCTTGGCGGCCTATGCGGTGGGCGTGCTTGGTACGGAGGGTGCCAGCAACCTGTCACCGGAATGGCTGTTCGGTGTTGCGGCGATCGCCATTGTCCCGGTCGCACTTGCCCTGTTTGCTGCCGTGATCATGCATGAGGCGAACAGTCTCAGGCGGCAGACCCTGGCTCTTGCGGCGTCGGCGCACAACCTTCTGAAGCCGGACGAACAGTCTGCCCGCAACGTGCAGCGTCTCAGCGTTGCCATCAGGCGCGAGCTTGATGGGCTGAACACCTCGCTTGATGCGGCAACCAAGCGGATGGCGGCGATCGAGGCTTCGGCGAATGAACGCATCGCCCTGATCGAACGTACGGCGGCGGCGGCGCAGGAGCGCGTGGAAAAGGCAACCGGAAAGCTCGGTGCCGAGCGAGAGAAGCTGGCGCAATTCACGCAGGCCCTGGATTCGGTGGTGCTTGCGGCTTCCGAGACGCTGACAACCCGCCTGCAGGATGCGCGGGCCGCAGTGCGAACGGCGAGCGAGAGCCTGCATGCCGAGCATGGCGCGATTGCCGGCCTGGTCTCTACGCTGCAGTCGGCATCGCAGGCGGTGTCGAGCAAGGCACTTGAGACCAGCCAGGAACTGGAGCGGCAGGCGCAACGACTTGATTCCGCCTCGGAGGCGGCAGCTGCCCGATCGGAGCAGGTGATCATGCGCCACGAACGGCAGCGCGCGGCCTTCGCCGAGACCATCGACCGGCTGAAGCAGGAAAACGACCATATGGCGCGCGCGCTCGATTTCCAGCGCGAGGGCATGAACAAGCTCGTGAGTGCGATGGCCGACGAGACCCGAAAAATCGGGACATTCACCAACGAGAGCGCACGGCGTCTCGACGAGACGGCTTCGACCATGGCGCTGCGCATCGTGGAGACCACAAAGCTCTTCGCGCGGGAAGCCGAAAAACTTCGCACCTCGACCGACCTGACGATGACCGGTCTCGAGCAGGCCGTGCAGAGCATCAAGATTGCTGGCGACAGCTCGTTCGACGCCGCTGGCCGGCTTGGATCGGTGCTGGTGGGCCTGCGCGACACGGCGGCATCGGCCTCGCAGCAGATCGAGGGTAGCGTCGGTCGGCTTTCGAAGATGCTGGCTGACATGCCGGCGGAAGCCTCGAACCACGTCAAGCTGCTTGGGCAGATGATCGATGAGCAGGCGCGCTCGATGCGCGAGCTGAACACGCGGGTTGCTGCAGCATTCGACCGGGTACAGGGCATTGAGATGACCCGTGCCCCGAATGGCTATGCCGGCGATCATGTTCAGGCTCCGCTGCCGCTGCCACCTCCTGCGCCACGCCACATGCAGGCGCCATCGCCAGTGCGCCACGCCGAAGTTGCTGAACCGCCGCCGATGCCGCCGCAGCCCCCGCGTGTGAAGCAACCCCTTCCCGCTCCGACCTCGAACCATGAGTACAATTCTGGCTTGGGTGAAGCTCCGCCCCCCATCGCGGGCTATCCCCAGAACAGGCCTGCGCCGCAGGAGCCTCGGGCCCCTCAGGGGCAGGTTCAGGGCCCGGTGCAGGGTCAGGGTGCGGACGGCCAGGAAGGTCGTGGCTGGTTCAACCTTGCACGCCGCTTCGTTCGCCCGGGGCCGGACGAGACAGATGCGGGTGCGGATGAGCGCGGCAACTGGGACATGAAGTCCCTGCTGGCGGCGGCCGAGACAAAGGATGGATCCGAGCGCCGTAACGGGTCCGGACAAGGTGCACAGAGCATGCCGCAGTTCAGGGCGGATCCGCGCGAGATCCAGCAGGTTGAACAGGCCGCGCCCACCGATCATGTGCGCGGCCAGCCCCCGCGCATGGACATGCCGCGCAACGAACCGCCGGCCACAAGGGTCAGCGAGCCTGCACCGCAGCGCCCGACGGCGCAGCAGCGTCCGCCGCAGCCGGCCAAGCCGGCCGCGCCGCCACCGGCCCAAACTTCGCACCAGATGTCGTCACGCCACATGATCGAGGCGCTGCAGGCGATGGCCATCGACCTGTGCCGTTTCCTCGAGGACGATCCGCCGCACGAACTGCTGAAGCGGTACCGCAATGGCGAGCGCAACGTGTTTGCGCGCCGGCTTGCGGGCGCGCTCGGCCCCGAGCACATGCAGATGATCGCGCAGAAACACCAGAGCGACCGTGAATTCAGGGACACAGTGGATCGCTACGTCAACCAGTTTGAAGCCCTGCTCGAACTGACCGCCCGCAATGACCGGGACAACGTGCTGGTCGAGACCTATCTCTCGTCACAGACGGGCCGGGTCTACATGACACTGGCCTCGGCAACGGGGCGGCTGTCCTGAAGCCGGCGGCCGCGGCCTGATCCACGAAAATGAAAAGGGCGGAGACCGAAGTCTCCGCCCATTTCCATGTCAGCGTCGTGCCCTTGCAGGCACCAGGATCCCTAGCTGGCAGCCTTGGCCGTGGCGCGGACGATTTCGCGCTTCAACTTGCGGGCACGCTCGGACAGGGTGTCGTCGCCGAGCTTGAGGATGAAAGCGTCGAGGCCACCGTTGTGGTCGATCGAGCGCAGGGCATGCTTGGAGATGCGCAGGCGCACCGTCCGGTCGAGCTTGTCGGACATCAGCGACACCTCGGACAGGTTCGGGCGGAACTTGCGCTTGGTCTTGTTATTGGCGTGGCTGACATAATGTCCGCTCAAAACCGCCTTGCCCGTAAGCTCGCAACGCCGTGCCATCGAAGTCGTCCTGCCGTTCAGATCGTTAATTCGCGCGGACGGGCCGCGCATGAGGGCCGGACCTATAGTTGAGGCACCGGGGGATAGTCAAGGTTTGGGGAAGGCTTTCGACAGGATCCTGCCTGCGGCAGATGCGGGGGTGACCTGCCCGCCTGCGACCAATTTCTCGAGGTCCCGGATTTCCCCGGCGACACTCTCGCGCTCGCGCAACTGGGCGACGAGGCCTTCCTTGAGTTCGCTCCAGAACCAGGCCAGTCGCTGCAGGCGGCGGTGCTCGTCCCACTGGCCCGAGCCCCGTAAAACGGCGCAAAATCGCTCCACATGGGCCCAATATTCCGGGATTCCCGAGCCGGTCGGGCTCGAAACCAGGGCCACCCCCGGGTGCCAGCCGGTGAATTTGGGACGCATGAAGTGGAGGGCGGCGGCATATTCGGCCGCCGTGCGGTTTGCCGCGTGCAGAAGGTCACCGTCGGCCTTGGTTACCAGGGCAATGTCGGCGAGTTCCATGATGCCGCGCTTCATCCCCTGGAGTTCGTCGCCGCCCGAGGGCGAGATCAGGAGCGTGAAGACATCGACCATCTCGGCGACGGCCGTCTCGGACTGCCCAACGCCCACTGTCTCGACGATAACCACGTCGAAGCCGGCGGCCTCGACCAGGACAATCGATTCCCGCGTCCGGCGGGCCACCCCGCCCAGCGTGGTTCCCGAGGGCGATGGCCGGATGAAGGCACTGGCGCTCTGTGCCAGCAACGGCATGCGGGTCTTGTCGCCAAGGATGGAGCCGCCCGACCTCTGGGACGAG
>JBILGJ010000332.1:0-3531 GCA_044351125.1 Micropepsaceae bacterium | reverse complement strand
GGCGTTCTCGAGGTCGGGCGGGTAGACGAGGTAATAGGCGAACTCGGCGCCGAGCGCGACATCGAAGGGGCGCACGAGGCGGCCGGCGTCGAGGTCGCCCTTCACGAGCACGCTTCGCCCGAGGGCGACGCCCAGGCCTTCGATGGCGGCCTGGATGAGAAGGCCCGAGTCATCGAAGCCGGGGCCGCGCGCCGTGTCGACGCCGGTCAGGCCCGCGGCTGCAAACCACATGCCCCAGTCCTCGCGCAGTTCGTCGTGCAGCAATGTTGCATTGGCGAGGTCGGCGGGCGTCTTCAGGCCTGCTGCGAGGCGCGGCGCGCAAACGGGGAAAAGTTCCTCGGACATGATGCGGACGCTGGCCAGGCCCGGCCAGTCGCCGCGGCCATAGCGGATCGCAACATCGATGTCGGAGCCCAGCGCGCCGGTCTGGGCCTCGAAGGTTGCGATCCAGACGTCCATGTCGGGATTTTTCTCATGGAAGTCGGCCAGGCGCGGGACAAGCCACTTGGCGGCGAAGGACGGCATGACGGCGACGGTCAACCAGCCATGGGTGGGATCGACGGCCTGCAGCTTGCGGCCGGCCAAGGCGATCTGGTCGAGAGCGGTCGAGACGGCGGGCAGGAACTTCACCGCGGCCTCGGTGAGGACCATGGCGCGGCCCTGACGCTTGAACAGCGGGACGCCCGCCCACTCTTCCAGCGCGTTGACCTGGTGGCTGACGGCGCTCTGGGTCACGGCCAGCTCATCGGCCGCCCGGGTGAAGCTCAGGTGACGGGCCGCAGATTCGAAGGCGCGGAGCGAATTCAAGGGGGGAAGTCGGCGTTTCATGCGGGCATTATATGAAATTTTCTCATGCTATCAATGAGAAGTCCTCGTTTGAACGCGCTGGGACCGATCCCTATATTTGCCAGCAACAGAGCATTTTCGAGACGAAACGAGACCCATCATGTTCAAGTCCTATGCTTATTCGATGCAGCGCAATAATGAGCACAGCTCATCCAATGGCGGTTTTTGGAGCCGGCTCTTTGCACTTCTGTTCGGCCGCCCCTCGGCCGCGTAATAAAATTACCCGGCTGGATGCAAAAAGGGCGCCCTCAGAGGCGCCCTTCTTTATTGGCGGCAGCGTTAAGCCTGACCGGGGGGCGGGTCGTTGGGCGGGGGCTCGACCCCGATTCCCCGTACCCGCAACGCCTCGCGCAGCAGGAACTCGATCTCGGCATTGACGCTGCGCAGGTCTGTGGCCGCGAGCCTTGCCACCGCGCTGTAGAGCACGGGGTCGAGCCTCAGGGCGAAAGGCTTCCTGTCAGCGGGCATGTGTCACCCCGGGATCGCGGCTAGCTGTAGAGCGAGCCGGTGTTGATGACGGGCTGGGCCTCGCTGTCCGAGCAGAGGACGACCAGCAGGTTCGAGACCATGGCGGCCTTGCGCTCGGGGTCGAGGTCGACAACCTTGCGCTCGGCCAGATGCTGCAGGGCCTGGTCGACCATCTCGACTGCGCCCTGGACAATTTTCTGGCGGGCCGCGAGCACGGCCTCGGCCTGCTGGCGGCGGAGCATGGCGCTTGCGATTTCAGGCGCGTAGGCCAGGTGCGAGAGTTTGGCCTCGTCGACCATCACACCAGCGATGTGCAGCCGGTCCTGAAGAAGATCGCGCAGCTTGGCCGAGACCTGATCGGCATCCGCGCGCAGCGTGGGCTCTTCGTGTTCGCCATGGTCGTAGGCGAAGTGCGAGGCGATCTCGCGCACGGCCGTCTCAATCTGCACGTTGACGAAGTGCTCGTACTGGTCGACATCGAAGAGGGCTGCGGCTGTGTCGGTCACGCGCCAGACGACGACGGCTGCGATCTCGATCGGGTTGCCGCGCTTGTCGTTCACCTTCAGCTTCTCGCCCGTCACGTTGCGGGCGCGCAGCGAGATCTTCGTGCGCATGTACCATGGCAAGACCCAGCGCAGGCCCGGCGCACGATCGGTTCCCATGTAGTCGCCGAACAACGTGATGGCGGCGGCCTCGTTGGCCTGGAGCGAGTAGAAGCCCGATACGGTGAATATGAACCCGAGGATGAAGATGGCGCCGATCACCTTGGGGCCTGCAACCAGTGACAGGATGCCCAACACGAGCGCGAGCAGCGACAGCAGCAAGATGACGCCGCCGTTGACGGAGGACGCTGGTTTTTCAATGGTCTGGTTCAGAGTGGTCTGAGTCATGGGCTACCCCTGGGTTACATATCAAAGTGATATCATATTAATATTCTTTCGCTATGAGTGCAAACCGATAATCTCCCCAGAAATCCGCCAATTGTCTCTGTTCGTGCCCGTTCTCGATTGATCCCGCATCGCGCCGCTCCTACCTGTCTTGGACGCAACCTGATCCTTGTGAGCCCCACCCCATGTTCAAAAACCACCTGTCTCGACGCGCAGCCCTTGTGCTTGCTGCCGCCCTTGCGTTTTCGCCCCTCGCTCATGCCGGGAAGCCGCAGAAGGACGCGGCCCTCGAGGCCGCGGTAAAGGGTTCCTGGCGCATACCCGCGAACGTCGAGCGTGACAGGTCGCGCAAGCCTGTCGAGGCGCTCACCTTCTGGGGACTTAAGCCAGGCATGGCGATCCTCGAGTTGTCGCCGGGCAGCGGCTGGTGGACGGAGATCCTGGCACCTTATGCCCGCATGACCAGCGGCAGCTACGCGGCAACGGCCGCGGATCTGGGCAATCCGGAACTGCCGCAGGCCGCCAGGGATGCCCGCGCGCAATTCGAGAAGAGGTTCGCGGACACGTCGATCCACGGCTCCATCTCCTATGTGAATTTCGGGCCCAAGTCGCAAGGGCTGGGCACACCGAATTCCGTCGATTTCGTGCTGAACGGGCGCAACTTCCATAACTGGATGGCGGCTGGCACGCTGGACAAGGTCATGGCCGAGAGCTTTGCGGTGCTGAAGAGCGGCGGCATCCTTGCCATCGAGGAACATCGCAATGCGCCGGAGACCGTGCAGGATCCCAAGGCGGCGACGGGCTATGTCACAGAGGCGTATGTGATTGCAGCCGCGGAGAAGGCTGGCTTCAAGCTTGAGGCGCGCTCGGACCTTTATGCCAATTCGAAGGATGACCGTGACCATCCGTTTGGCGTTTGGACGCTACCGCCTGTCAAGCGCACCGCACCGCAAGGGCAGCCGGCGGATCCGAACTTCGACAGCAGCCCCTATGTGGCGATTGGCGAAAGCGATCGGATGATGCTGAGGTTTGTGAAGCCTTGAGGATGCTGGAGTTCTTTTGGGAGGCGCTGGCGCTGCCCCCCTCCCGCCCTGCGGGCGTACTCCCCCAAAACTGCGTTTTGGGGGAGATGTTTCAGGGGACGAGGACGATTTTTCCCATGACCTTGCGGGCGTCCATGTCGTTCAGGGCCTGGGCGGCCTCCGTGAACTTGTAGGTCTTCGAGACATAGGGCTTGAGCTTGCCGTCACGGACCCATTCCATGAGTTCGTTCAGGTTGGCCTGATTGCCCTTGGGATCGCGCGCGGTGAAGGCGCCCCAGAAGACGCCC
>JBILGJ010000051.1:0-11528 GCA_044351125.1 Micropepsaceae bacterium | reverse complement strand
CCGATGTCGAGTTCACATCGGCATAGGCAATCGTCTTGCCCTTGAGGTCGGCAAGCTTCCGGAACGGGCTCGATGCCTTGACGAAAAGCACAGTGTAATACCCATTCGACCCATCGATCTCGATGTTGGTCATGATCGGTTCGACCTTGCCCTTGGTCTGGGTCCACATCATGGCGTAGTTGGATGGCCCCACCAGCGCCACGTCGATCTGGTTGGCAAACATGGCCTGTGCGACGCCATTGTAGTCGGACGCGTTGAACACCTTGGCCGGCACACCCATCTTCCTGCACATGAAGTCAGTGAACTCGCTGAACCCCGTGCGCGCCTGGCTCGACGTTTCAGGCGTCGTGAAGCCGAACCGGACCACCGGAACCTCCGAGGCCCACGCAGGTTTCGCGACCGCACCCTTGCAATCAGCCTGCGCTACGCCGGCGAGCATGAGCGCCAGCACCGCAGCCAACAGTCCCGTCACGTGTTTCATGTCACTCGTCCTCTCAAGTGTTGCAGGGCTCAAGGCCCCTTGCAGCGCATCCGCCGTCAGGCGGCCGCGGGCGCTTCATAAACGGATTTGATCGTGGCCTCGCTCAGTTGCGATGGCAGGCCATCAAACACCACCTTCCCGGCCCGCATGGCAACCACGCGATCGGCATAGGCCATGGCAATGTCAAGATCATGAAGGTTGCACAGCACCGGGATCTTGTCATCCCGACTGATCGCCTTGAGTGTGTCCATGACGGCAGTCGTGTTCGCAGGGTCAAGCGATGCAACAGGCTCGTCCGCAAGGATCAGCCGGGGCTCCTGCAACAGCGCCCGCGCGATCGCCACCCGCTGTTGCTGGCCGCCCGACAGCGTCTCGGCCCGCTGGAAAGCAGCCTCGAGCAGCCCCAGACGCTCCAGCGCCTGAACCGCCATGGCCCGTTCGGCCGGCGTGAAGCT
Source organism: Micropepsaceae bacterium (assembly GCA_044351125.1). Taxonomy (GTDB): domain Bacteria; phylum Pseudomonadota; class Alphaproteobacteria; order Micropepsales; family Micropepsaceae; genus SZUA-430. The sequence continues at coordinate 10,592 of JBILGJ010000051.1, read as the reverse complement.
CTTGAACAGCGAGGCCAAAACCCCGCGATGGGCGAGCCGGCCCAACAGCACATTGGTAATCACATCCAGCCGCGGCACCAGGTTGAACTGCTGGAAGATCATGGCCGCCTTGGCGCGCCAACCCCTCAGAGCTGCACCGCGCAGGCGACGAATGTTGATCTTGCCATAAGTGATGCTGCCATCGTCCACCACCACCAGCCGGTTGATGGCCCGCAGCAGGGTCGATTTTCCGGCGCCCGAGCGCCCGATGATGCAGACGAACTCGCCCGGAGCAATCGTCAACGACACGCCGTCGAGCGCCCGCTTCGTTCCGAACCTTTTCACAACGTTATTGAGAACAAGACTTTCCAAGTCGCGGGCCCTGGATAAGGGGGAGAGGATAACCGTCAACGCATGCCGACCCTGCCCGATTCAGGGGGCAGAGCGTCAGGTGTCATCATCGCACACTTTGCCGCGCCTTTCGACAACCCTGCGGTCCCATAGCCCCCAGCTTTCCCCCAGAACGCGAATCATGACCACCCCGACGCACGCGCCGGACAACACGCGGGGCCTTTGCCCAAAAAACCAAGCCGTGTCAGCCCCTCGCCCGCGCAAGCCGGAGCACCAGCAGCCCAAGCAGGCATGCCAAGGGCATGTCCACGAATGTCGTATAGAACAACCAGCCGTCCTTGCTGAGGAAGTGGGTCGCCCCCACGTTCAGCACGGCCATGGTCAGCCCGAGGCCCCCTAGCCCAAAGGCAAGACGCTGATGGTCCACCGCACCACCCGGCACATACCTCGCTACGCGCGCTCCGAAGTATCGTCCCCGGTTAAGCAGCGCATCTCCAAGGATGAAGCTCGCAACCGTCACGCCAAGAATGGTTCCCTTCAGTTGAACCATGCGTTCGTCCTGAAACCACAGCGAAAAAGCAGCCGAGAGCAGCATCGTAAAAACCCCAAACATGGCAAGACCGCCCAGCAGATCCATCTTGACGAAGCGCTGAACCACCACGAGCCCCAGGCCCACGCCTGCACCCACAAGGGCCGCTGCATTCAGATCCCCGGTCACCTTGCCAACCGCAAAAAACAGCAGACCCAGGCAAAGATCGACAATCAGGGACGGCTTGTTGCGGTTCCACTGCGCCTCATCACGCGCGTTCTGATCCTTGAGCGCAGCCAGCTGTTCCGCGTTCTCAGGCCCCTCCGTCGCCAGAAGCGGCCAGCCCAGGCGGTGCCCCGGATGGCTCTCATGCGCCAGTGAGCCATCCACGCGCACGGCTATGCCGACCGTCCACCAGCCGCGAAAGCCGACCTCAACCTCAACCTCCCGCCCATCAGCAAGCACAAGGCGCAGCCTGTGGTTCCGGAAATCGGCGTGCGTCCCGACGAGATCGGTCTCATCCGCGCAAACAACGACACCCGCCTGCAGCAGGCGACTGCTCCACCGCTTCATGCCGACACGGCAGACAATCTCGAAGGCCTGGCTGTCGACAACAAAGGGCCGACGATACGTCATCAAATCAAACGTCATTGGCACAGATTAGAGTGCCAGGTCGCTCAGACACAATGCATCATTCAGCTGACCGAAATTACGTCATGCGGAAAAAAACAGGGACCTCACGTATGGCAATCCGGTTCACACAAATCTGGTCCGCACTCTCGAACCAGAGCGCCCACGAACAAACCAGAAGCTCGGTCGCGCCAACCCGCCGCAAGCGGGCGAAGCTTTTGCAGCATGAATTGTAATGGCGATACGATGCCGCTTTATCCAAGCGACGGATAGCAGCCTGCCCGCGAGTGAGTGACGACACCTTGCGCAGGGACTTTTCGCGGCATGACGACTCGAACGGCCACGCCGGTACCACCGACACCGGCGTTTCTGGTATCTCCAGCGCCAGAAAGCTCATACCGACGAACGTCGCCATCAGCAGCAGACGCCTCTTTCTGAACCCGTTGCCAGACCACTATCCATGCAGATCGCGTCTTATGGGAACAAAGGTTCTGCCCCGTTGGTTGTCTCGCACCACGACGCTGTCACGTACTAAAACCCGCTTGCGCGGCGACAAAAATCAACCCGCGCCCGGGGCACCGATTCAGCTGACATCATGTCATTCTTGAGGCCAGATCGAACTGCTGAACAACGCCCTGCCACGGCACCGTCCAAACCTTGAACCAACCTGCCCTGTTTGCAGGCAGAATTCAGCGCATTGCCAAAACGACCATCGCCTTGCTTGTTGCCATCGCACGGAATGCTAGTATCCCCGCCTCTCCGGGAGGGTGGCTGATGTTTGGTATGGATATGGTAGCACTGGTAACCGCTGCAATCGCCGGCGCCCTCGGGGGCCTCGTCGGCGCCTTGATCGCAGGCAAGGTGGCGCAAAAGAATACCATGATCCGCACGGCGATCATCATCGCAGGCATCACGGGTTTTTCAGTCATGGGACGGCCCATCCTTGCACCCTATGTCGAGCACATTGCCGGCCCCTGGATGCGAACAAGCCAGTTCGACGCGCTTTACGGTTCCGAGATCGAAGCAAGCCTCAAGAAAGTACCTGCATTCGAACGCATCTTCCGCGAACATCCCGATGTCGAGAAAAAATTCCGTGACGCGGCAAGAAAGGCATTCGAGCAGGGTGGCGCACCGAACCTGCGCGCAAAGGCATCTTCAATCGGGTCCGATGTTCTGGGAGACGCATTACTGCTGTATCTCCCGGGGGCACGCGCAGAAGACCTTGTGCTGTTTGCGGTCACCATGTCGGACATCCTGACCGCCATGAACGATCGCGATCCGGAACTCTGCATCATCTATCAGTTCGGCACCCAGCTTGGTCAACCGCTCGACAGCGCAAGATTACAGGCCGTGATCGGCGAGACTGGCCAGCGTCGGCTGCTTGAAACCATGAACACGATCGTCGTGAATGCCGGCGACAATCCCGTCCCGCATGATCGCACGAGAGGTGCGCGCGAGGTCGCCAACATCGCCGAACGTCATGCCCCGCTCCTGACAGGAAGCTCGGCCGAAGTCGCAGCCGGCGAACGCCTCCACAAGGACATCGCCGAAGCCAAAGCCGCCTGCAGCTTCGCCACCGCAATGTTCAGGGACCTCGCCACCATGGACCCGAAAAGCGCAGAACTCATCATGCGCCAGCTTTACGCCCCGCCGCCCGCCGATGCTCTGGACCCATGAGTGGATGCAATCGGCGACGAGCCGCACGGGACCATCGCGGTATCATGCAACGGCATCGATCCGAGCGCGGAGACCGCAATTAGCGGATCGCGATCGGGTTCACCACCATCTGCACCGCACCCTGGAACCGGGGCTGTCCCAGCACGAACAGGAACTCCGTCGCACCATCCCTCGCCAGTTCCGACGTGTTGATATTCTCAAGGATATGCACCCCGTTCTTGGCCAGCAGGATCTGGTGCACGGGGAAAGCCTCGGTCTTGCTCTCGAAAGGAATGACCTCCAGCGCCGCCGTATCCGCCCCGACCGCTACGACGCCCAGCGACGCAAGATAGGCTGCGCCCTCCTTGCCCAGCCCGGGCTGCTGCGCGATGAACTTCGCCGGATCCTTTGCGGCAAGCGCCAGGTATCCCGTGTGGAACAGCACGACATCGCCCTTGCCGATCGTCACGCCAGCCGCCCTGGCCGCAGCATCGATCTCGGCGCGGTTGAAGGCTGTCCCCGCCGCCAGCATCTTCACGCCCTTGAGCTTGGTCATGTCAAGCAGGATACCGCGCGTCGCAATGGGCGGAATGCTCTCGGTGCCAAGCTTGGTCAGCCCGCCAGGGCTCACGAAGTCCTTGGCCAGCATGCCGTTGTAATAGCGATGCCCGATCCCGACATGCCCAAGTCCGTCAAGCTGCGTGCCGATGCCCAGATAGGTCATCAGGATGTCGTCGTTCGCCGTCACCTTGTTGCCCGCAAGCGGAACACCCATACCGTCACTCGACTGCGTGACGACGATGTTGTAGCTGCGCGGCGGATAGGCAGGCGTCGTCCGGTCCGTCACAACGCCCAGCGCATAGGTCTTGCCAAGCTTCACCAGCTGCGCGGCCGATTTCGTCCCCTCCGCGCTGAGGTTGTTGGCGGCACCGATCGTATCCTGCGCCCCATGCTTTGAAGGCCACCACGTCTCGCCGGCCAAGGCAGGCAGGCTCACGCTGGCGATCCCCGCCGTCAGCAAAATCGCAAAGTGCCTCATCGACATCCTCCCTCGACCTTCCCTGCTCCGGTTACGGTGACAGCGCACACAATCGATCTGTCGGCCGGGCGAGCAGAACCCAACCATGCTGCGACGCCCTGCATTGTACGCACGACGGTCGCAATACCAACCACCTGATTGCCGGACCACCCAACCACCACACGCCGCAAGACCGTGCTCAACCTTCGTCTGCACAATGCTGTTGGTCGACTCAAGCTAACTGTGCTGTGTTCACGCCGTCAAGCCTGAAGCGTGGCCGCAAAGCACAACTCGACCATTCGCGTTGTCAGCAGTGCCTTCGCGGCAATCGTATTCCTGCGCGATCGGTCGTGGACAGATGTATGGTCCTGAACGTGCGGAGCAACCGAGCCGCGTGATCCACACTCTTTTACTCAAACCATGAAAGCAACGCTCGTCATGGTGCGCGCAGGCGTACCACCCACGTCTTGTTTCCCGACGTTCAAGTTGCCAGCCGACGTCGAGGCACCTGCACAATTCTGAGCTATGCGGAGCGACGACCACCGCTGGAACCAGCTAGTCGCCGTTGCGACCCTGCACCTTCTTGCACGCGGGATGCTCCGCCGTCCTTGCAGCGATGGCCGAAAGCTTCGGACAATTCGCGGCCAGCCATTCCCCTCCCGGGCGCCACGTCGCCAGCACCCACACATAGAGGTCGAGAGCCGACATGGCCCTGCCGAGGAAGTAGGGGCCCTTCGCCTGTGCTTCGAGCAAGGTGAGAAGAACCTTGCGATGCGCGTCGGTCGAGGCGCGCAGCACCTGTCCGGCACCCCTGTCCTTCGGGGTGCCAACCCATCGTTCGGGAACATCGCCATAGGTGAATGTCGGATAGACGGCGGCGGCGAGGAAGACCAGCCAGCGAAGGAAGCTGGCACGATGGGGGCTCGTGGCGGCGGGCACAAGCGCAAAGCCCTTATGCCGATCCGCAAGGTGTAGGATCATCGCCGCGCTCTCGGTCAGAATGGTTCCGTTCGGCATGACCAGCGTGGGCACCTGGCCCAAGGGGTTCATGGCCTTCAGCGCGCGGCTCTCCCAGCCAAGGTCCGACCACTCGACATTCCGGACCTGCAAAGGAAGCTTGGTGAAAGCGAAAGCTGCCTCGATGATCATGGAACCGCCGCCGCTGGCGGCATAGAGACGATAGGGCTTGGGCATCACATCAACTCCTTCAGCGCAGCGCGACCAACCTCATCGACATGGCCGCCAGCTGTCATTCGGCCGACAAGCCCTCTTGCCATTTCTCTATCGCGCGCAAGCAACAGTATCGAACCTGTAGTGAAACGTCGTCAAAGTCAGAACGTGGCAACCCATCAGTCTCGGACATGTAAAGCTGGCGGTTCACCTCGACCATGATGGCATGCACACGGCTGTCGGTGCGGTATGCGAATGACGGGACCAGCGCACCCGCAAACGGATCATTTACGCCCACGACAAAGCCGGCTTCCGAAAACGCAGAGACATAAGCGTCCGACAGGATATCCGCGGTGTGAAATGGATCGGTACCAATGCAGATATCCGGCCGTCGCCTCGCGGGATCAACAAGCCCATAGGGCAGCGCCTTTGCCGGAAAGCTGTGACAGTCACCCACCAGACACCGCCCATGGTCAGCGATCGCCTGCCGCACTGCCGCCTCAAGATTTTCATGGTGGGGCACGTAATACGCCGCCAGCAGCCGGACGCGCTCTGCTTGTGACAGGCGGCGGCGCAGGGGCTTCAGACCCGATGTCACCGTATAGACCACTCCCATTCCGCGCGCGGCCATGGGTTCCATCTCATCATCCGGAAAACGCTCTACATCCACAACCATCCGGCTCACGGGCGCCCTTACCGCGACACAAGGAGAATTCGGCGACATGAAGAGTCTTGCGGTATGACGATCCGTCATTCTCAGCAGTTCCTGCTCAAGACTTTCATCATCGAGCAAAAACTGCGAGCGGATACCCTCGGGGATATCCGTCGCATCATGCGGCAGGTGCAGGACAACCCACGGCGGGTAAGTGTCGTTGGATTGATCGTGCCTTGTCAAAGGGCGTCACCAGTTTTCAGTTGAAGCATGAATGCCTCCTGTTCGGGCGAGGCCATGCACGCTCGTGCGACCGAGCCGACGCGGGCAATGCCTTCCGGACACTCTATCCCGGCAGCCACAGGACGCTTGGCGGCAACCCTGCCCGTCAAGACCCCGATACCAAGGCGACCTGCAGGATGACGACGACCAGTAAATGAAACGGCAGAAAAAATGGGAGCCTCACACAATTGCTGGTCCAAAACTACTTGCGATTTGTATCGCCGAAAACTAGATTCCAAGAGGTCGGCTACCGGCGGCTCTCACGCCGGCAAGAGATGAGTGTACTCACATGGGGACGCAAGCATTGTGAGGATCGATCGCGCAGACTACTTGAACATGTTGTTCCTGGCGTCCGTCACGCTCAACATTGCGCTGATTCCTCTTGAATGGGATTGGCGCCTGGTTGTTGGCGTGCTGGTCGGCTGGTACCTGGCAGACCTGCTGTCGGGTATCGTTCATCTCTATCTTGACTATCGGCCCTCCAAGAAAGGGGTGGGCCTTGAGGAGATTTTTTTCTGGAAAGGACCGCGCGACAGTGCTGAATTCCTGGCGAGGCAAGAGCAGGTTTACAAGCACCTCGGTCCGATTGACCTCGTGGCCTACAACTTCAAGAAGCACCACAGGTTTCCCGGACTGTTGGGCAGGCATAGCTTCTGGCACATGATGAAGGGCCCGGTCATCTATGCGCCGCTGGTCCTGAGCTTGCTGACCAATCTGGCTGCAGTCTTTATCGGCATGCCTGCCTGGGCTCTGGCGTGCCTTGCAACGCTGACCTTTGGCACTGGTTGCATGCAGTGTTTCCACAGCACGCTGCACAAGGCCAAATCGTCCTGGCCAATCATGGTGATGCGGCGCATGGGCCTGCTCATGCAGCCGGAAAGTCACGTCCCTCATCACGAGTTGCCTGTGCGTGACTACGGCCTCATCAGCGGATGGTCCAACCCGGTATTGAACCAGGTTGCGAACCAGTTGCGGAGATGGGGCCTGCTGTCAGACGACAACCTCGAGCCCAAATGGGACCCCGCGGCATTGGGATCGCCTGAAAAGGCTTAGCAGGGTTCAAGTCAGAACAATGCGGGCTGGAAGCCCGCGGTCCGAGGGGGTGTGTATTCCCGGATAATGTGCCTATAAGCTTTTATGTCACCGTATTACGATGGTGTCTGCCCCCAATACGACATGGCTCACTGCAGTGCCAGTTCGGCGGCGATGGCGGACTTGACCTCGGCGCGACTGGCCATGCGCTGGCGATGATCCAGAACGCGCGGATAAAGTGCCGGATCAACGCCATCCGTTTCCATCCACTGGGCCATTGTAAAGAGATACATGTCGCAGACGCTGTAGGCGTCGCCCAGAACCCAGGGCCCGGACACCCATGCGCTTTCGATCTGGCCAAAGGCATCCCCCACGGTCTGCGGGACCTTGCGCTGCATGGCGAGGATCGCCTGCTCGTCGTCAACCCAGCGGTTGCCGCGCATGCGATGCGCGTGGGCGACATGCAGCGTGGCACACAGAAACGCGTTGAACTCCTGCGCTTTTGCATAGAGCCATGGATTGTCCAGCGGCAGCAGGCGCTTCCCGGGCGCGAGATGCGCAATATATGTCAATATTGCAGGCGTCTCGGTCAAGGCGCCTTGCGCGGTAAGCAACAACGGAACGCGGCCCTTCGGGTTCAACGCCAAGTATGCCGCGCTGCGTTGTTCGCTCCTGGAAAAGTTGACCGGAACCAACTCGTAGCCGAGGCCTGACGCATCAAGCGCAAGATGGGACGCAAGGGCGCTCGTGTTGGGCGCGAAATAGAGTTTCATCTTTCGTTTCCAGTATCCTGACTGTTGTGGTGCCGATACGCGTGCATCCACGAAGGCTGCCCTGCGGCGGACGGATTTGCCCGACGATGTTAGCACGTCTTCTCGCGCTTCACGATGAATGCCGGCCCGGCGTGGTTGTCAGCCTGGGCAGGTATCGGTCTGGGCCCGCCCCGCCTGAACCAGGCACATTTTCGTGTTGAGGCTAACCTCTCGCGGGTGTAAGGCGGCTTGGTTCCCACAGCACCAGTCATGTTATCTGGAGTGTTCCATCATGAAAGAGAGCCAACTGGCCCTTGTCGCCGCTGTCAGCCTATGCGCAGGAGGCCTGTTGGGGCTCGCAGGCTCTTTTTCACCGGCCCCATTGCGGGGCCTTGCCTGGGGCCTTGATGGCACAGCGCTCGTCCTGGGCGCCCTCCTCCTGGCTGTGCACCATATCAAACGCGGCAATGAGCAGCTGGCGGCAGGGTTCTTCACGTTCGTTGCCGGACAGACACTGGTCGTTTCCAGTTCCGCGATGGACCTCGCCGCCAGCTCGCCGTCATTCGGTGCGGGCGCCGGGCTCTGGGCGGTCGGCTTGGCTCTCGTGAGTGCCTCCCCGTCGATGCCATTCTTCGTACGCGCCACGGGCGGCATTGCGTCGATCCTGTTCGCGCTCGTCGCCCTGCAGATCTACAGCGGCACGGCGCTCACGCCCCTGTCCGAACCGTTGCCCTTTTTTGCGTATCCCTTCCTCGTGCTGACGCTGTTCGGGTGGGCCGCCGTTCACTACCGGCGCACCCGCGGCGAGACCTGACCTGTGCCTGCGGTGGGAGAGGCGTGGGCGGCGCAGGCCCAATGATGCCTGACGGCGTTTCTTCTCGATGGAATGATTTGGCGGCCCAATCAAACCTCTTGAACACTGCCGGTGTGTTGGGCGCCTTCCTCCGAGAGTTCAGCCGCTTACGCGTTCAGTACCAATGGCTCAAAGTCCGGAGCTTCGGAAGGTTTCGCGCTTGGTGACGCACCTGAAGACCTCGTAGCACCCGGAGTTCTTCCCGTCAGGCAGACGACACTCCTGGCGGCGGCACCCTCAGAACCCGTAGCGCGCCAGGATCGCTGAAATGCGCGCCCGCGTAGCCTGGTTGCGGAAGGGGAAAGACTCGAAGAATGCGCTCGTCGTCAGCCCCGGGTCGCGCGCGCGCGCAGACGCCGCCCAAGCCCGGGCCTTTGCGTCGTCGCCGTTCAGGCCATGCGCAGCAACGGCGATCATCTCGATGAGGGGGTGCGCACCGGGCGAGCGCGCGGCACGTTCGCCCCACTGGGCTGCGAGCCGGGATTCGCCAAGTTCGATATGCGACATCGCCCGGGCGCCGAGCATGCCGTAGGCAAGCGGGTCGATCGGACTGAGCGCGAGGGCATCGTCGAGATGGCGCTGCGCGTCATGGGGCACACCCAGCATCGACTCGACCCATCCTTGCGAATAGCGCGCCTGCGCATAGTTTGGGCTCAGCGTCAGGGCACGCTCGATCCACGGCAGTCCACCTTCCAGATCCCCCTTCAGGACGAAAGCGCGCCCGCGGGTCAGCAGCCCGAAGGGATCCATGGGATCGCGCTCAAGGCACTGCTCCGCGTAACGTTCCGCGAGGCTGACAGCGCTGTCCGTGTCAGGGCTATAACGCAGAAAGGCATTCTGGAAATGAGTGAAGGAAAGGCCGGCATAGGCGCGGGCAAATCCAGGCTCGAGGCTGATGGCCCGTTGAAAATGCGACGTGGCAATTGCGTTGTCGGCCTTCGTGAACCTGTACATGTGGTGCAGGCCCAGATGGTACATCGCCCACGCATCGAGTTGCTCGGGCGAACGCAATCTTGCCCGTCGCGCTTCATTTAGCGGAATGCGGATTTCAAGCGCCATGATGACCGCACGCACGATGGCCTCCCGGACATCGTGGATGCCGTCCAGCGCCGAATTGAACCGCTCGCTCCACACAATCCCCTGATCATCGGTATCGCAGAGCTCGACCTGAATCTCGACGCGCCGGTTGCGCATCTCGATCGCGCCAGAAAGCACATATCGGACATGCAAGGCGTCACGCACGGCACCGATGTCCGTGTCGGGTGCGCTGAAACGGAAGGTCGATCCCCGCGCGATCACGAACAGCCAGTGCAGCCGGGAAAGTTCGGTGATCAGGTCATGCGGCAGCGCGTGCGCGATGCCTGTTGCGCCCTCATCCACCGAGATCGACCGGAACGGCAGGACTGCGATGCTGGGCCGGCTTGAAGGCTGAGGGCGCTCGACCGGAACCGCTGTGGCCTCGGCAGGCGTGATGATGACCGGGCTTGCCATCGTCACCTCGCCGGTGAAGCGAAAGCCCTGGCCATGGATCGTGCGGATGTAACGCTGCGTCTTCCCGTCGTCACCCAGCGCCTGGCGCAGGGACTTGATGCGGCTCGTGACAGCCGAGTCCGAGACGAAGCGACCATCCCAGATCTCGTTGATGATTTCATCGCGGGGCACCATCCGGTCCCGCCGTTCAACCAGCA